>JAFGJA010000373.1 GCA_016929355.1 Anaerolineae bacterium
CCCTCCCTGCCTGCGGGGAGGGGGCCAGGGGGTAGGGTCAAACAAGCGAAATCAAGGCAAAAATTCCTTAGCTTAATGCCTATGCCCTAAATCCCCCTTTCCCGCCGAGCCGGAGAGGGGGGCGGGGGGATGAGGCCGGTTTTTGGGCGAAATATGCAAATGGTTATCCTGGCAAGCCGGATTCGCCCGTTGTTCTTTCCGCGCGCTGGCGGTACACTTAGCGGCTGATTGCTTAAAGGTTTGTGGCGGAATGCGCAAGGGAAAAACGATGATCGATAGGGTCTGTGGCGGGCAGCGCTGGCTGGTGCGGTTGAGTATAGTCCTGATCGCGGCGGTGAGCCTCCTGACCGGCGTTATGGGAAACCGCGCCGGATCGATACCGCGCGTACTGGCGCAGGCTCCGCCGAATCTGCTGGGGAATCCCGGCTTAGAAGGGCCGTATTTCGGTCAGGGATCGACCAATCAGACCGTGCCGCAGGGGTGGACGCTGGCGGTACAGCAGGGATCGCCCGCGTCACTGCCCGATAGCGATCTGGTACATGGCGGCGATGCATCGTGGGCGCTCAAGCTGAATGGCGCGGTCTTCACGGCGGTGGGCTACCAGCAAGTGACCGTTACGCCGGGGGCGGTGCTGCGCGCGGCGGCCTATGCGCAAGCCTTCACCTGCCATGACCCGGCGACGCTGTGCGCGATCACGACGGCGCCATACCGCCAATCCGATCAAACGGCGGGCGTGCAGCTTCGAGTCGGCATTGATCCAACCGGCGGCACGGATCCGCTCGCCGCCGTCGTAGTGTGGTCCGCGACGCTGGCCCCGTATGACGAATGGGCCGAAATCCATGTCACGACCACCGCCGACAGCGCAACCGTGACGGTGTTTTTGTCGATGACGCAAACGCAAGGATTAGCGCTCAATGAGGTCTATTGGGATGATGCCTCGCTCATCGCCACTGATGTGATCCCCACCGCCACACCGACAGAGAGCCTCCCAACGGAAACACCGCTCCCGACGGCTACCGCCACCTTGACCCCAACCGTGACGCCGACGGCCACCCCAACAGCCACCGCTACTGCTACCCCGACCAGCACGCCTTCGCCCACGATTACGCCTTCCCCCACTGCGATCACGCTTGAAAATGCCGTGCCGGAATTGATGGCCGAGGGCGGCGAATTATGCATCAGCGTCTTTGCTGATACAAATACCAACGGCCAATGGGATGAGGGCGAAACTGTGCAAACGGCGGACTTCGATTTGATCGGGCCGGATGGCCGCCCGCAGGCATACCTTTATACGGATAACGGCACGGGCGAAGCGTATTGCCTGGAATTGATCCCCGCCCAGTATCAGGTCCGCGTGCGTTTCGCGGACGGGATCGCGGCCACCACGTCCACCCAGTTAGCCATTGCGCTCACACGCGGCAACCGGTTTGACGTGGTGTTTGGCGGCGCCGCCGATTACCAACCGCCGACCCCGCCGCCGGGCACGAGTGTGGCAGTTGAACCCTTGAACGCTGGGATCGTAGCGCCCCTGGTGGCAATCGAAGCCGAAACTACGAGCGATGATTCGGCGCTGGATAAGCTCTATCAGCGCAGTGGGTTAATCGTGCTGGTCTTAGCCGGGATCGTGGCGCTGGGCAGCATCTTCTTTTTGGCGTACATCAATCGTCCGAATTTTGAGGATTAACGCTGAACACCTTATGGAGAAATCAAATAGATTCCGCTTGATCACGTAGGGGCGAACCAATCCGAACCGCTGGTTCGCGTTCGCCCTGGGCCGACACGTTGGTCGGCCCCTACATCGTGCATGTTTGAATTGTTTTCTTCAGTAGGAAGGGATTAGCCCCACTCACACCACCGCCGCTTTTTCACGCGCCGCGCGCCGCCGCATCTGAAACGACGCTCCACCGCGCAGCACGATCACACCCGCCAGAATCATCACACAGCCGAGCAGTTGCTCGCCGCTCAAGCGTTCGTTGAACACCGCATACGCGATCAGCGCCGTGAACGCCGGTTCCAGCGACACGATCAGATTCGCCACGCCGGAGGGCAGATAGGTCAGGCTGACGTTGTACAGACCATAGCCGGTTAAAGTCGGTCCCGCCGCCAGCAAAAACAGCACCAACCAGCCCTTGATACTTGCGCCCAACCAGAACACATCCGGCGAACTGATCTGTGTTCTGACCTGTGTCCCGGCGGGTTGGCCGAGCGGTAGAAAATTGAAGATCAGCAAAAAGATCGCGGCAAAGGCGAAGATATACAAGAGGGTGGTCCAGGGATTCAGGCCGCGCTGCGCCGCCGAACGCCCCATCAAGCTGTAAACCGCGTAGCTCAAACCGGACACGATGCCGACCACAATCCCGACAAAGTTCGCCCGCCACGCCGCCGCGTCCAGCGCCGCCGCGACCAGGATACAGCCGCCGAAACTGAGCGCAATCGCCAGGAAGCGCGTCCAATCCAGCACCTCATTCAGCAACCACCAGCCGAGGATCGCGGTAAAAGCTGCCGAACTGTAAACCAGCACGGTTGACACAGCCGCACCATTCAACGCTACCGAGATCGTCCACAGGGCATTAAAGATCGCCAGCACGCCGCCATAGAGGAACAGGTAACGCAAATGGACCACATCGACGCGCAGCAGATCACGCCGCCGCACGCTCAACACGATCAGCAGCGTCAGCATGACCAGCAGATCGCGCCAGAACGCCAGCACGAATGAAGGCATGGCGTAGGTATCGACCAGATAACGAATGAAAATAGCGGTGGTGGATAAGATCACCGAACTGATCAACGCGATCATATAGCCGCGCGAGAGGGTGGTCGCGTCTGGTTGGGGAATCGGGGAAACCGGGGAAACAGGATCGGGATGGGCCATCGTTATGCCTCTCGTATGGGGACTCAAATAGGGATCGGATCACACAATACCGATCCCCATTTTAGAGACACACAAGCATCGCCAACAGAGCCAGCAAAGACCATACAGCGCCATATAGGGCCGGGATTTTACACCTTCCCATACGGCCCCGGCGGGATATGCCAAGCCGCATCCTCACCGTTGGCCGGGCGATAGGGCGCGAAGGCGTGACGCAGATCGGCAATCGTTTCACCCACGACCTCGATCTCGGCGAGATCGTGCGGGCCGATGCCATATTCGTCCGCCATTTGCAGGTGATTCAGGCAGTAGACGAATGGCTCCTCCTCAACGCTGCGCGCCGTGGGATCAAAGCCCATCACCGCCGCGCCGACGGCATCTGTCGCTACCGCATTTTTGCCCGCGATCAATGCGCCGACCACCTCGTCAATCGGCTTAAAGCTATCCAGCCAGGGACCTTCGCCGCCTTCGCTGGTCATCACGCCATCGATCAGCGCAAAATCAATCGGGCGCGCGCGCACCAGATCGACGATCACAGCAGGCAGGCGATAGCGGTAGGCGATATGCGCGCCGTGCAGTTCGGAGCGGTGGGTATGGTCCGGGCTGAGTTGGTAGAAGCGCATTGGGATCATGCCCACCAGATTTTTCATGGACATCGTTACCCCGGCGTTGGCGTGGCATTTCAGCTTGGCAACGGACATAAACACATCCACTTCCGCCAGCAGGGGATTCACCGTGAAATACTGGTAAATGAGCCAGTCGGGACCAACGGCGCGCTCCGTATATTGATCATAGGGGCGCGTATCGTTCAGATCGATCAGGGTTGCGCCGAGGGCTTCGGCTGCTTCTGCGTGGCCCCACACCGACCACGATGCCCGATCATAGACTGATTCCACGATGTAGAGTTCGCTCGCGCCCGCGTCTAACACCGCTTCGCCCAACGCGCGGATCACTGCCGGATGCGTAACGTAAATTTCGGTGGATGGACGACTAAACAGATTAGCCGCCCAGGAGCCGCCGGTCAGATTCGTTTTGATGGCGACTTTATCCCCGGCGCTCACCACGTCAGCCAGCCCGCCGAGTTGGTCGATCAGGGTATGAACGCGGTCGCGGATCAGCGCCATGTCGTAGGATTCAGCGTGAGCCAAAGCGACCTTTGCGCGTGGTTCAGCATTTTGGGCACGGACGCGCGCCGGAATCGGGATTGGCGCAAAGGCGGCGGCAACGGCGGTCAGGGTAGCGGC
>JAFGJA010000374.1 GCA_016929355.1 Anaerolineae bacterium
AATTTCGATGTTTTTGTCGGTCACGCTAGCCCTCGATTTGAGCGTATAGTTCCTACCGGGCGGATACATTGGTCCGTCCCTACATAATGGCAAATATCAATCAAAATCCACGTCAATACTCTCTAAGAAAAATTCATCGCCGCCCGCGACCTCAACCTGCTCGCTGCCGCAATCAGGACATGCGAATTCGCGCCGGTCCATATCGAACGTATGCCCGCAGTTACGACACTTCAATTGTGCGGGAGTCCGCTTGAAATTCAATACCGCGTCTTCGGCAATGGTATCTTTGGCGATCATGCCCCAGTAAAACTGCACTGAGTCATCAACGATACTCGCCAGTTCCCCGATGACCAGATTCAATTCCTTAATGCGAGTGGCTCCAGCTTCATTCGCGTGATGCAGCGCGATTTGCAAAATGCTTTGGGTTACACCGAGTTCGTGCAATGTTCATTGTCCTTAAAAAGTAGACGCGCATTAGGAATAATCATAGCACATCCGCTCAGGTGTTCCAGGTGATCAATCTCATAAGAAATAGTAGGCGAATGGCGCATTAGGACTTGGTAAGGAATTGTGTCAACGCGGCGAGATAGGTGGTTGTGTGTTCGTACATGGGGAAGTGTCCACAATTTTCAATCAATACGAGTTCGCTGTCCGGCACATGCTGATCGACCAGATGCCCATCCGAAACCGGCACAGTGCCATCCTGTGCGCCGAAGATCGCCAGAGTCGGGGCAGTGATGTGGGGCAGATGCGGCGTCAGGTCTAAGGCGCGGATAGCGATCCCGGCTTTGTAGGCGGACATGTGCAGGCCGGCTTGCATTGCCATATTACGATCAATTTCCCACTCATCGAACGGAACCGAGTCCATCTCGTAAAACCAGGGGCGGTGATTCCAGTAGGCATAGGGTTTGAAATGATCCATCCAGCGCGCAACCGTATACAGCCAGGGGATGTGCCGGATGATGGCAACAATGGCATAGACCCGATCTACCGCAGGCATGAGTTGCGCCGCGACTACCCCATCCACGCTGACCAACTGCGTGATCCGCTCAGGAGCCAACATTGAGGCGATGCACAGCGCAATCTGCCCGCCCATTGAGTGCCCGATCAGGGCGAAGCGCGCAAAGCCAAGTTGGTCGGCGACATCGAGCATTCGTTGGCCCTGCGCCGGGATGCTGTAATCGGCGTCGCTGGGTTTGTCACTGTCACCGAAGCCGAGCAAATCCACTGCCACGCAGTAGAAGCGATCCTGCAATGCGGGAATCGTCTGCCGCCACACACCGCGATACGAAAACCAGCCATGCACCATGAGCAAGGGCGGTAGGCTTGGATCACCAGCCGTGTGATAGCGCAGCGTATGCCCGTCAACGGTGATGATCTTGGACGCATAGGAGATTGACATTAGAAACCCTGGTAAATCCACTGCGGCGAGGCGTCCGCCGTCACGATGATTACCATAATGAGGATCACGCACAGCGGCAGCGCAAAGACGTTTTCACGCGAAAAAATTCGTTTTAAGAGTGGCATGTATCCCTCAAGTTCCCTGTTATACCTCACCCCCCTGGCCCCCTCTCCATCCAATGGAGAGAGGGAGTCAGATTGTTTCTGCGGAGAGCAAGGTTTGAGGAGGTTTTTGGCTGAAAGCTGATAGCCTGATTACTTCCCGTTGCGGCCCAAAACCTCGGTCAAAAACTTATCTCGATTCGCCCCGCGTGCGATTTTACCACTTGACGTTTTGTGTAACCACATGGGTTCGACCAGATGCACGAATTTCGCCATTGTATCCGTTGATTGCGCGATCCGGGCGCGAATTTCGCGTGTGATCGCTTTGTGCTCGTCAGGGTCGGCGGTGTCCACTTCCGCCAGGACCGCGAGGTCTTCTGTGCCAAGCGAGTCGTTGAATACACCAAACGCGACGGTGCGCCCCGGATGCACGCCGGGAATATCGTTCAGGATGTTTTCAATGTCCTGCGGATAGATGTTTTTACCGCCAACAATGATCAAATCTTTCTGGCGGCCTGTGATGTACAGTTCGCCAGCCGCGATATAGCCCAGATCGCCAGTATAGTACCATTCACCATCCAGTGCCTGGGCGGTTTCTTCTTCACGGCGATAGTAGCCGCTCAACATACAATTGCTGCGCAGGGCGATTTCGCCAACATGACGCTCCGGCAAGGGATTGCGTTCGGCATCCACCACGCGAATTTCGGTATTGGGGATCGGTTTGCCGCACGATACCATCCGCCGCGCCGCGCCATTTTCCCCGGCCTGGGTTGCGTCCATCGGTTCCGCGATCTTCCGTTCCATGATCGCGGTACGGTTGATCACATCGACATTCGGCAAACGGGTGATGTCGCTTTGCGTCACGGCGAACGTGTTTTCGGCCATCGCATAACACGTTTGCAGCGCGGCGCGATTCAGCCCGTATTCGGCATAAAAATCGTAAAACGTCTGGTGGCTGTCGTCGCGCACGGGTTCCGAGCAGTTGATCACGGCGCGCAAGCTGGACACATCCAACGGATTATCCAGATTTTCCAGCGCCGAGGGGCGCACGCGCGTTGCCATGAAATTGTAGGCAAAATTGGGCAGCCAGCAGATCGTCCCGTTGTAGTCTTGCACGGCGCGCAGCAGCACAAGCGGCTCACGAATCCAGTGGAAGGGCGACATCAAGACCAGGTGATTGCCTTGAATAATGGGCATGATGAAGCCCGCGATCAAACCCATATCGTGATACAATGGGAGCCAACTGACGATCACATCATCCGGCGTCAGGTTGATCGACTCGCTGTAGGCGGCGATCTGGTTCAACACGGCCCCGTGCGAGAGCATCACGCCTTTCTGCAAGCCGGTGCTGCCGGATGAGTGCTGTAAGAACGCCGTATCTGCGGGGCGCGAAGGGGCACGATCCAGATAATCAGCCAGATAATTGGACGTTGCACCTGCCGATTCGAGATCGGTCACATTCATGATCGCGGCCAGCGTGTCAATCCCGGCCAGCGCTTTTTCTAATGCAGGCTGTAATTCAGGGTAGGTGATCACGGCTTTGACGGCGGACAGCCGGACGAGTTTGCTCACGCTATCATAATAGCGATCAGGGTCAAGTTTCGGTGTTAAGAACGGCATAATCGAGGGCACTGCACCGAGCAGCAGCGCGCCCCAGAAGCCGAACAACACGTCTTCGCCGTGCTGCAACACTAAGACGACCAGATCGCCCAGTTCGACACCCGCTTTTTCGAGCGCGCGCGCATAGCGGGCGGATTGGTTGAAAAACTCAGTGGTCGTAAAATGGCGGGTATCGTCAGGTGTGATCAAGGTGAGCGCGATGTTATTCCCGGCGTGATCGGTCAAGTGCCGCGCGCAATCCAGCAGCGTATTCGGCAGCGAGTCCATTCGTACCGGAACCTGAGAGGTAGAGTACGTCATCGTCATAAGGCAGAATCCCTTTTGTCTGTCAACTTTGGTCGGGACGATTATAGTTCCAACTTTTGTGTACAACTATGTACACATCAATTGTTTGTGCAGACATAACCTGTTTATACAGGCGTGACCCGCAATGGCTGAACTACAACAGCCTCTATCCCGTCGCGCAGGGCATTCGGGATTGCTTTCCGCATGATATTGTAGGATGCATTCACATCGGCATTAATGATACGATCACCACTGGCTTGGAACAATCCGCGCATAATTCGCCTGCCAGCGTAAATTTTGTGTTTGCCAATGGGTTCATCATCCAGAAAACTACACTTGGCAGTATAACTTTCTTCAACCAGGGTAACTTGAATCCCAGCAAGTTCGGCCTTGTAGGTCAGCATCTCGATGAAGCGGGCATGAGGAATCTGAACAAAGTTCTGATTCGTGCGCTTGCCCAGTGGGATGTTCTGTTTCCATCCGTCATTCTTGCCGATGACTAGCGTGCCGATGTTGCAGAAGACCAATCCATTGATGATCCGCCGACTCGCCCGATGCAAATACGCTTCGATCCGGCGATTGCGCTTGTCGGTCAGCGCCTCAATCCGCCATGAGGTGTATTGCTCATCCGGGAGCATCTGTTGCAACCGCGCACATTCCTTGTCCAAATATTCATACGACAGCACATGCTGCTGAAAGATGTACGCCTGCCGGACCAGATAGTTGGCCGCATTGTACAGATTCTTCGACAACCAACTGGCCCGATCAATTTCGGCCCAACGTGCGTCATGCCGGTCAATGATATGCTGTTCAACCAATTGCATCGTGATAGGGGTCATGCTGCCGACCTCGGTTTGCCCGTTGATCTGTACACCTGTTGCCTGAATAAACTGTTCATTATTGACAACATTTCAGACTAACGTCAAATTATACACGTTTATAGGGTTTGAACCAGGGTTAGCGACTGGCGGGCATGGTTATCATACCTGAATTTTAAGTTAAATTTATGTTTAGTTTTAGCATTGTACTTTAGGCAAAAGTGTGTAAGCTAGGTACATCTGACTAGCCAAAGAGGGATTTTTTCATATGATGGATCAAGAAACAAGCATATCGGCCCAGGCGGTGGCGCGCGAGCATTGGAATCAGGCCCGCCGTAAAGCCTTCTGGCAGCGATTTTCGCGTGTGCTTGGTTTATCAAAGCAGCCAGGGGACTTGCTTTCATTTGAGGAAGTTCAAAAAAAGCTGCGTCTGAATCAGAATACCTATCGCGGGTTGCAGACGGTACAACTCGATCACATCGTGGGCAGCGTGGGACGCTATCATGATTTTAGTCGCGCGTTTTTGCCGCTTACGGAGAGCGATGGCCCGCGCTGGCAGCGTGTGGCTGAATTGCAGGTAGAAACCGGGCTGCCCCCAATTGAGCTTTACAAAGTAGGGGATGCTTACTTTGTTAAGGATGGCAACCACCGTGTTTCGGTGGCGCGGCAGTTTGGGACGACGACGATTGAAGCGTATGTCTGGGAATACGAAACCCCAGTGGGCGGGGTGGCGCTTGATGTTGATCAGATGGACGATCTTATCAGCAAAGCTGAATACCGCGCGTTTCTGGATCGTACCCGCCTGGATATTTCGCATCCTGAGCAGGAAATTGTCTTGTCTGAGCCGGGTATGTATCCCGCGCTTGAATTGGAAATAGAACTTTACCGGCAGAATCTCGAACAGATCGATGGTGAAGAACGCAGCTACCGCGACGCGGCGGCGCTCTGGTACGATCTCGTTTATACCACTGCCGTGCAGATGATCCGCGAATCCGGCGCATTGGGTCTGTTTTCTGGTCGTAATGAAGCCGATTTATATGTGTGGGTTTCGCGGCATCGCAAGGAATTAGCTGACCAATATGGGACGCGCGT
>JAFGJA010000037.1 GCA_016929355.1 Anaerolineae bacterium
AAATGGGAGAGGAAATAGGCTTCCACATTCTGACAATCGCCCACCTTCGAAAAAGCGTGGGGATCGTTGCCCAGTGCCAGCCCGCGCGCGTACACTGCGCGCATCGCAGCCCCGATTGCGGTCATATCTGGCACGATGGGCAACAACTGCCAGGACTGCGGCGCACATGCGCGGGCGCGCGTGCTGTGGATATATCCCTCAATACCCTGTAATGGGTCTTCAACCACCAACCACAGATCGCTGCCATAGTCCCGATCACCAGTCGCTGTGTCGCGCACAAGCAACAACGTATCGGGATCGTAGGTGAGCGTTACCGCGCAGTCATGCCAGTATGGACAGGCGCGCACATCCACCTCGGTGATCGTACACCACGTACTGATAGGTTGCTCATTTTCCTGGGCAGATAGGTGAGTGGGAAATGCAGCAACAATGGCGCTGCATAGGACAAGTATAAATAGAGTGCGACGAATCATAAACTTTCCTCGAATTGGGATCAGTCTGTAGATAATACCAAACAAAAAGGACCGTCTCAAAAACGGTCCTCTAAATTTTTTAGAATAAGTTGGGTGAGAAGCTAGCGCCGGTTACGAATGCTGCTTCGCGGGACGACGATCACTCCGACCACGAACGCGCGGCGCTTCCTGACGCGGCGCATCCTGCTGCCGGGAAGCCATGTTACGAACGCGGTTCACGATCCGGCTCAACAGTCCTTCACCACGCTTGTCCTGACGAACATTCGCCGTCAGTTCGTGCTGCCACAGGCGATATTCCGCTTCGCTGCGGAACTTACGCGATTTAGTTTTGGGCAACAATGTCGGTTCCATGAGGATAACCCTGCCACCTTTCTTATATACAAATGTAGACACATATGTACATAAGGGGATTTTAGTTCCTGCTTCACCTAGGTTCGCCGCCGCCACAGAGAGCTTTGGTCTTACATCCTGTCCACAGGCGTTTAACGTCTCGTCGTAGCCACTACCGCGACGTGGAGTATTCAGAGAAGAAAAGTGACTTGATTCTCGCCACTTTCGGGTACGCTGAATATTTTACGCCCACCACGGTTTTGATGGGCAACCGCCTATATTCCGTTGGTAAGATGCAAGTAGAACACCATAATTATACTATACACCTGGATACAGACGGAGTCAAACTTTATCCCCTGCATACGATTTGGCTACTATCTAACTCATAGTACCCTAATTGCTGATCATCTGATAGATCAGGCAACCTCTCTGAAACACAAGTAAGATTCTACACGAACTATCCGGTAGTGTCTATTATATTTTTGCTAAATTTTATGAAAATTTTCTTAATGCAGTTTGCCCCATAAAGGACATTATTTATGAGAGGAAATCAAATGGGAAGTGGTCATGTGCATTTTTTCACAACCGACTAAATCTTAACCAAAAATTGATGCGTTGTCAATAGCTTGATCATGCCTGACTCCCCCTCTCCATGCGTGGAGAGGGGGGTAACCAGAGGTTACTCAGGGGGGTGAGGTTAACTAGATCAACAACCGCATCGGGTTTTCAAGCAACTGCTTGAGATTCTGCATAAATTCGGCAGCTTCTGCGCCATCGCTGACGCGGTGATCGACGCTGATCGTCGCTTTCATGCGCACGCCCACGCCCAATGTACCATCGTCCAGCACAACGGGCACTTTCTTGGCGGAACCCACCGCCAGAATCCCGGCTTCCGGCGGGTTGATGATGGCGATAAAGTGATCGACATCATGCGGGCCGAGGTTGCTGACGGTAAACGTGCTGCCTTCGAGTTCGTCCGGCTTGACCTTGCCGCCGCGCGCACGGGTGATCATGTCGCGGTTGTTGGTCGCCATCGTGCCCAGCGAGGTTTTGTCCGCGTCATAGGCGGTCACATTCACCAGGCCATCATCCAGCGCCACCGCAATCCCGATATTGATCCGCTTGTGGCGCACGATCTTATCGCCATAGTAGTGCGAATTCAGGTTCGGATATTTGCGCAGTGTGAGCGCCACCGCTTTGACAATCAGGTCATTGACGCTGATCTTGTCCGCTTTTTCCGCAATCGACTCATTGAGTTGGGCGCGCAGTTCCAGCGCGGCAGCCATGTCAATTTCGGTGGTCACGTAGAAATGCGGCACAAACTGCTTGCTCTCGACCAACCGTTGGCCGATACGCGCGCGAATACGGCTCAGTTCGATGATTTCTACATCCGGGCCTTCGGGAATTTCGCTGAAAGTCGGCATCGAGGGGCGGGTAGCGGCGGCGGGAATGGCGGGAGTAGACGGAGCCGCCGCCGGAGTGGGCGCAGGTGTGGCAACAGGAGCCGCCGGGGCTTCACCCGGTTCGAAGTCCAACACATCCTTTTTGGTGATGCGTCCACCGGGACCACTACCCGTTAACTGCTTCAGATCAATGCCTTTTTCATCTGCCAAACGGCGGGCAATGGGACTCGCCTTGATAAACCCGTCATCGCTGCCGGACGCTGCCGGAGCAGCCTGGGCTGCCGGGGCTGCAACGGGTACGGGGGCGGCTGCGGCGGCAGATTCTGACTCGGCTTTCGCTGCCGGGGCCGCACCAGCCGCACCACCGGCGGGTGGCGCTTCGCCCGGTTCGCCGACATAGCCAATCGGGGAACCAACGGCCACAATATCGCCCGGTTCACCGATCAATTGCAGCACCGTCCCGCTCACCGCCGTTTCAATCTCGATGGTGGCTTTGTCGGTTTCGATTTCCGCGATGATGTCGCCCTTGTTAATGGTTTGACCAACCTCAATCGTCCAACTGATCAACGTGCCTTCCGCCATGTCGAAGCCCAATTTGGGCATCATAATCGGTTCAGCCATGTCACACGATCTCCTTGACTGCCTTAATAATTTTTGCGGGGCTGGGCAGCGCGGCTAATTCGATCTCGCGCGAATAGGGCAACGGAATATCCATCGCCGCCACACGCTGCACGGGCGCATCCATCCAATCGAAACATTCGTTAGTGATCTGCGCGGCGACTTCGGCCCCGACGTTGAACATCGGCAAACTTTCCTCGACCACCACCGCGCGATTCGTCTTCTTGAAGCTCTCAAACACGGGTTCCAGATCAAGCGGACGCAGCCAACGCAGATCGATAACTTCCGCTTCGATCCCCTCTTTGGCGAGTTCCTCGGCAGCATCCATCGACCATTCCAGCCCCTTCTGGTACGTCACGATGGTCACGTCATCGCCCTTGCGCTTGATGTCGCTCTTGCCGATGGGCAGCACATAATCATCCGCCGGGACCGGCGAACGACGCTGCAACATGGTGCTGTGTTCGACAAACAGGACCGGGTTATCGTCACGGATCGCCGCTTTGAGCATCCCCTTAGCGTCATAGGCTGTGCCGGGGACCGCCACATACAGGCCGGGGAAGTGCGCAAAAATGACTTCCGGCGCGTGGGAGTGAGTCGCGCCCAACTGTTTCCCGCCGCCCGTCGTGGTGCGGATGACCAACGGCACTTTGAACTGCCCATCAAACATATAACGCATCTTGGCGGCGAGATTCACAATCGCATCCATCGCCACAAACGCAAAGTTGATCGTCATGATCTCTGCCACCGGGCGCAAACCCGCCATCGCTGCGCCAACGGCTGATCCCGCGATCACCATTTCAGCAATCGGCGTATCGCGGACCCGTTTTTCGCCAAATTCATCGAGAAAGCCGCGCGTCACGGCAAACGTACCGCCCCAAACACCCACTTCCTCGCCCATAATAAAGACCGACTCGTCGCGGTGCATTTCCTCGCGCAGCGCCGAACTCAGCGCTTCACGGATTGTAATTGGTCTATCTGCCATTGATCCCCCTCTTAGTCCGCATACACATTGCTGATCAAATCGTCCATCGTCGGATCGGGGCTGCTTTCCGCAAAGGCCACCGCCTCATTGACTGCCTCGACTGCATCACCATCGATCTTGTCCAGGTCAGACTCGATGTTTTTGTAATTCTCGGTGAGGTATTGCCGGAAGCGCCCAATTGGACCCTTCGCCGAATATTCCTCAACCTCGTCTTTGGTGCGATAGCGCTGCGGATCACCCATGCTGTGCCCTTCCAGACGATAGGTGAGCGATTCGACCAGGATCGGACCGTTTTTGCTGGCGTAATCAATGGCTTCGCTGATGCCTTCATACACCGCCATCACGTCCATCCCATCCAGCCGCGGACCTTCTTTGATACCTTCGCCGCGCGAATTCTGGTAGCCGCGCGCTTTGAGCACCATGTGATCGGCGGCGCTGGCGCGTTCAACTGCCGTGCCCATCCCGTACTGGTTATTTTCGACCAGCCAGACCACCGGCAAATCCCACACCGCGCTCAGATTCAGCGATTCGTGGAAGTAACCGATATTGGTTGCGCCATCGCCCATCATGCAGACGGTGACTTCATCTTCGTCATTGTAGCGGGCCTTGAGCGCGATCCCGGCGGCGATGGGCAAATGGCCGCCCACAATCGCGTGACCGCCCCAGAAGTTATGGTCGCGGCTGGCGAGGTGCATCGAGCCACCTTTACCACCACTGACGCCGGTCTTTTTGCCCATCATTTCGGCCATGACCGCTTTCGGGTCCAGCCCCTTAGCCAAAGCAATACCATGATCGCGGTAGGTGGTGATGATGTGATCGTTTTCGCGCAGCGCCGCCACAGTGCCGACGCCGGTTGCCTCTTGCCCGATATACAGGTGCAGGAAACCGCCGATCAGCCCTTGCTGGTAAATTTCGGCGCAGCGTTCCTCGAACCGCCGGATCAGTACCATTTGGCGATACCAGTCAAGCAGAGTGTTCTTGTTGGGTTTTGCCATATATCATTCGTCCCTATTGTGCAAAAAAACACAGAAAACATGAAAACAGGCGCTCGTGAACAACGCCTGAGGGTAACGGTGAAGTCGCAATGGCGAATTTTCATACCAGATTGTAATCATGCGCGGGCGGGATGGCAAGCGCAGGGCGGGGAAATGTGCTATTTCAGATAAAATTTTGATGTTTATGTGAATCGCAACGCTAACACCAGTCAAACGTAGTGAGTGATGAGCGTATCAACTCATTGAGGAGAGAAAAAATGCGACGAATTTTCATAGGTTTTATACTGCTGACCAGCATAATCACGCTAGCCGCATGTGATTCAACATCGTCCAACCAGCATAGCACCACCAGGCACTCACGCAGCACCTTCAACCAACCACACGACGAAACCAAAATGATCACCCTGAACTGTGATGAAAAGGCCACCCAGATCGATCTATCATTCGAAGCGCAAGCCGATCAAGGCACGATGGCATGGAAACTAATCGATCCTGAGGGCAATACCGTCTGGGAAGGATCGCTGGCAAATGGCGAAGCGGAAAAATCTGTTCGGGATTTTGCGCCGATTGCGGGCGATTGGCAGCTTGAACTCACCATGAACGAGGCGGCTGGCTTTTACGATATTCAGTGGACGGCCACCGATTAAGCCGCATTGCGCGTTTTTTACCGTCATGGCACTAACCAACGCCACTCGCTACAATGAGTGGCATCTGTATTTCTATGTATTTTGACAGGAGAATCCTACATGCTGATTAAACGGTTAGCGCATCTCAACATCATCTCGACGGATCTCGCGGCGAGCGAACATTTTTACTGCACTATTTTAGGATTGGAAAAAGCGTTTGAATTTCACAAAGAGGGCGAACTCTTCGGGTTTTATATCAAAACCGGGGACATGACCTTCATCGAGATTTTCACCAGCGACGAGGCGGCAAAAGTCGAGCGGCCCCTGATCCACCATCTGTGCCTCGAAACCGACGATCTCGACGCAGTGATCGCCTCCGTGCGCGCGCAGGGCGGGGCGATCACCGATAAGAAACGCGGCACGGATCAATCGTGGCAGGCGTGGACCACCGATCCCAATGGCGTAGCGATTGAGATCATGCAGTATACCGAGGACAGTTCGCAGTACACGGGGCGCGATTGCATCGTGAATTGGTGATCAAACCCCTCCCCTAAATCTCCCTCCCAAGCGAGGGAGAGGGAACTTAACCGGAACCTGATTCCCCCTCTCCGTGCTGGGAGAGGGGGCCGGGGGGTGAGGTATGCCGAAAAACACAGGCATTACCCAACTAAACTACACCTACTGTTCACCCATCTGCTCCCCCAACCACGCGCTAAACACCAGCGCCCCGGTTGCGCTCATGTGATGTGTATCGCCTGCCCACCCGTTATCCGGCACGATGTCGATCCCGAATGTGGCGATATAGGGGATGCTGTGTTCTGCGGCGGCGGCAGCAACCTCGTCCAGATAGCGCGCGTAATGCGTTGGCCCACCCTCGAAGACCGCTACTGTTTGCTCCGGCAATGGCATCTCGACCAGCATCACCTGAGTCTGCGTGTTCAAGGCCAGCAAACGCAGCAGCGCGTCCCATTCCTCCGGCGCGATCTCATAATCGAACAGGTAATCCGGCGCGAAAAACTGCGCCCCCGCCCCAAACGGATTAAAGCCCCGATAGTGGCGCACATCACGTTTGCCCACCGGATTCACAAAATCCGCTTCGGGCCAATCACGCAGCGCGAGATAGCGCCGGTAGGCCAATGAATGATCGATAATCCAGCCGTGTAGATTCCAATCCCCGGTGCTATAGCGCGTCCAATCAGCTTTGAAAATCTGCCCCGCGCCGCCCGTTTGCGCCATCTCCGCCGAAAACGCGCGCAGCGTAAAGCCGTAGATCAACACGCGCGGACGGTAACGCTCGACCAGCAAATCAGCCAGTTTTGCCACACCGGAGGCCGTTACGCCGGGAATCGCAAAATTGTAGCAGCGAATTGCTTGCCCTGTCGCCTCGTAATACGCCTTCTCAAAGCGTGCGGGCACGATGCCGCTATTGACTACCGAACTCCCAATAAACAGGCAGTCGATGCGCCCTTCCTGCGCGATCAGAGTGTCTAATTCGCCAACTTTCGTATCAAAATACGGATTCGGCGCGCCAACTGCTGCCGGGATACGTGCCTCGATCCAGGACAGGCGCGCGAGTCCTTCGGCGGCGGGGATCAGCAGCGCGAGAATCAGCAGCGCGATCAGGATGGTATATCCGAAGGGACGCGCGAGTCTAGGCATAAACCTCACCCCCTGCCCCTCTCTGCGGTTAAATGCGCTTGATCTTCAACGGTGATCCCCATCAATTCCCCATCCGTAAACGCTTCCGCCAATCGCCCGCCAAGCCATTGACTGAAAAGCGCTGCGCCGCGCCGGTTCATGTGCTCGACATCGCCGCTCCAGCCATTTTCAGGGATCAGGTCCCGATCACTTGTCAGCCAGACCGGAACACCACCGGATGTCGCCCGATCCGCGATCTGCTGGATGGTGGCGCGGTGTTCGTCCACCCCGCCCCGAAACGCCGCGCGCGTGTGCGGCGGCGCAGGCAGTTCGAGCAGGATGATCGGCGTTTGATCGCGCATAGCGACAATCTGATCCAGTCCGGCTAACTGCTGATCGGAAAAGGCGTAATTCGTGAGGAAGGGCGGCGGGACAAATTCCTGTACGGCGAACGTGTAGGGGACAAAGCCGGTAGGTGTGCCGCGATCCCCGATGGGATTCTGCCACGCATAGCGCGACCACCGCCGCAGCGCCAGATACCGTTGAAACGCCACCGAATGATCGATAAACCAGCCCTTGAGCGTAAATTCGCCCTGCTGGTAGCGGAACCAAACCGAGTCGGCGAGACTATCGGCGGCGGTGGTATCCACATACGTGCCCAACGCGCGCAGCGTAAAGCCATACACCAGCACGCGCGGGTGATAGCGTTCGATCAGCAAATCCGCGAGGTCAGCGGCGGTGGCGGCGGTGATACCGTTGATGCCAAAGTTGTAGCAGGTAATCGATGTATCAGTCTGCTGGCGAAACACATTCGCCACAACTGCCGGATCAATGCCGGTATTGACTACCGAACTACCGAGGAAAACGCAATCTACGCGCCCGGTTTGTTCAACCAGGTAATCTAATTCGCCAAACTTCACATCAAGATCGGCGTGGCGGCTGCCGATAGCCGTAGGCACACGCTGCTCCACCTGCGGCGAACGCGCGCTGATCTCCAACGCCATACTCATCCCGGCCAGAATCAACAAGGCCAGCGCGAGTGTCTGGCCGAGGGGAAAGGTGAGTTGCAGTGTGTGTTTCATAAGTAAGTTGTTAGTTTTTAGTTATCAGTTTTAAGTAAACCCTTATCTTGTAACAGAACACTAAAAACCACAAACTAATCACGTTGTGTTCGTTTGCAGCATGTGATGCCGCATCGAATCACGCAAATTATGCTACTACCAT
>JAFGJA010000375.1 GCA_016929355.1 Anaerolineae bacterium
ACACACACATCTGCCGAAAATTCGCGCCGAATTTTTTCTCTACCGGCTGCACCTAGACGGGCCGCCAATACATCATCGGATAAGACCTGTATAATCTTGGCGGCAATCTCGTCGCTATCCTGGGGATCAACCAATAAGCCATCGACCCCATCAGCAATGAGTTCAGGCCCACTGGCGCGCTTGGTAAAAATCGTGGGGCAGCCCTGATTCATGGCTTCGATGGCGACCAAACTGCACGCCTCGGTAAAGGATGGCAAAACAGCCGCCCGCGCCGTGCGAAATGCCTGGAACAGTTCGTCACGCTGCACATGACCATGAAACTCAATGCCCAACTCCCCCGGATCGCCCATCTCGGTCAACAGGTATTCTTTCATTGACTGCCCGGTTGCGGTTCGCCCATCCTTGCCAAAAATGTGCAATTCCGCATGGTTATGCGCGCTTCTCACATGATGCCACGATTTTACCAGAGAAACAACGCCCTTATTTTCGTTAAGTGTCCCGGCGAAAATCACCCGATTAGCCAAACGGGGGACAGCCTCTTGTTCTTCCGCAGCCACCACAAAATTAGGGATCACTTCAACGTGATCAGGTGACAACTGAAACAGGTCTTTTGTTTCTTCAGCGATATAACGACTCACCGATACCCAGCAATCAGCGCGGGCCAGTGAGCGCCGTTCTAACCAAAACGAGAGTCGCTTGATTTCCCGCCCGGTGACACGACTGACCAGACTACCGGCTGAATGCAGCCGAACTATCAGGGGAACACTCAGCCGGGGCCAACCCGCCGCCCAGCCTGCATAATCGGCCACTTCAACAATTTCGATCTCCTGGGTCTTGATCAGGGATTGAACAAAGCGGAACAGCCGGAAACGTGCCCAAAGCCAACTCCCTGGAAATTTGCCAGCATCCCGGAGTCGCCACACCTTCACCCCCTGATCTTCCTCATAATCAGGGGCCGGATACGACGGTTTGTACATCCCCACCACATAGACATTATGACCGCGTTCAACCATCCCACGCGCTAACATCATGGCGGAAGTGCCAATACCGCCATGCGGTCCCGGCGGATACTCTGAGCACACAATACAGATATTCATGATTAAAACACCTTACTGAGCGGTTGGCGGGTTTCGGTCCGTTTTTTGTATTGTGTCAGGAAATAGTGATAGCCAGCCCGTAGGCTTGAACGCCCGGCCAACAATGACGAGAACGTTCTGAGCATGACAGCACCCGGTTGTTTCTTGAGACGTTGATGAATCAATTTCCATTTATGATAGGCTGTAAAAAATGCAAGTTCGCGCCGATCCGCCTCATCAAGCGAACTATCGGCGCACCATAAGCGCTCCCACTGCGCAATTGCGGCTAACCCCTCAGCCAGCGATAGACTGGTCGCCGCCGCCTGTTGTAGATTTTCCACATCCGCCAATAACCACGTATCACCCGTTATGGCTCGAATATGATCCTGCAACACCAACAACCCCAAACGATGTTGCTCACCGCCAATGACTTTCGAAATCCGGTATTCGTAGCGACGGACAAAGGACAAAACTTCAGGTATTATGCCCACCCAGTTTCGTTGGCTTAACTGTGTTAGCAAACGGTAATCTTGGGCGGCGCGCTCCTCGCGGTAGCCGCCGAGTTCCTCAAGGGCAGACCGCTCAATACACAACGAACTATGTGACGCAAAACTCCTGAAGGCCAGATACCAGCGCAGCGACTTATCCCGCACGGGAATAACCACTTTTCCCCCCGGCATAATCCCGCGTTCATCAAACGAGTGCCAGGGCGTAATACAGGCGCGATAATCCGTCGCCTCTAAAAATGCTAGCTGCTTTGCAATGCGGACACGAGGCGATAGATCATCCCCGTCAATACGCACGATATATTTTCCGCGCGCCTGCCGTAATCCCTGGTTGGCCGCAACAAATGGGCCACCATTCGTATCTAAGCGCAGCAACCGAATCCGCATATCCTGCTGCGCAAATTCATCTACGATGCACGGTGTATTGTCGGATGACGCATCATCCACAATGATATACTCCCAATCCGTATACGTTTGGGCCTGGATACACCGGATGGTTTCGGCAATATGCTTTTCGCCGTTATACACGGCAGTCAAGACCGTTACATGGGGTGATGTCATGGTATAATCCCAACCTCATCCGATTCTGTTTCGTTCTAGGATTTTGCGATGTACAAATAAATTGTATCCAGTCAAACACCTGAGCCTACGTTTCGGAATAGCGATGGAAGACAATCCCCTTTGACCCCTCAAACGACACAACGCGACCTGGTACACCCACTACTGCCGCATCATCGGGAACATCATCAATGATGACGGCATTGGCTCCAATAGCCGCTCGATGACCTACTGAGATATTGCCCAGAACTTTGGCCCCTGGACCAATAAAAACATCGTCCCCAATTTGAGGCTCACCGTCACGCGGACCGCGAAACATACGGCCAATCGTGACCCCATGAAACAGGGTACAATTGCTCCCAATAACCGCTTTGGGATGGATTACAATCCCCCCTGCTTCAATATGAATAATTCGAAATCCAGGCCCAATAGAAGTCCCTGGCAGAATCACAGTATTGTAAGTTCGAATTAGATGTTTATGATTCAACCCGGCCCAATAATGTATCAAGCGATAGATGCCACGCTTTTGCCTTGTATCATTGTACAAGCGAAGGAAAAACGTATATTTGAATCCCGGATAGATACGAAACAGTTTGGGATATTCCGTGAAGGATACGCCATCTCTGCCGATATATCGGAATAAATCTGAACTGATCAATGATCGAAAATCAGCTTGCAATCTGCAACTCCTCACATGACACACGCCAACAACTGAGGCTATACTGTAACGGTTCCAACCTGGAATAACCACATGACAGACCACTCAATAGGAAGATTAACTCGACCTTCAACTTTGATCGCCATGCTATCGTATTCTATGCCATATTCCGGTGCATAAAAACTCGGTATGACATTGATATGGGTATTGGGCGGAGAGTTAATCTTCATCAGAACGGAGCGCGCACCGGGCAGCACACACCGAAAATGGGCATCATCCACCTGTTTCCAGGGGGTATCCCCGACGTGGAAGTACGAAGCAAAATAACATTGGCCCGAACCGGTCAGCGTTTCGGTTAAAGTGAGTTCTGCATCCTGCGACCACTGCCAGGACCGTGCCACGCGCTCAACCCCATGCACGCGCGCCAAACCGTGCGCCGTATAGGTCAACGCCTGATCGTTTTGCGCCCACTGCCCCTGCTGCACGTTGCTGTACCAATCCGGCAAAAAGCCCTGATACTCCACACTGATGCCCGGCGCAAGGCCCTGCACACACGATACATTCTGCGCCGCACCACGGCGATACCAATGGCGACGCGGATCGTAATAGCTCACATTGCCCGGTTCGCGGATCAGCACGGTATTGTGCCATGCAAGTTCAAAACTCCCCCGGCCACCATCGCCATGCGCGGCGGTTTTCGGCTGGGTATCCCCGTGTACGACCAGTTCAACGCCAAGCGCAGGCTGCGACATAATCGCCCAACCACCATCCGCAAAAAAGTGGGGCTGCACACTGGCGGATTCAGGCTGTGTGTCAGGTTGCGGAGCCGATGCCGCCGCCGCACCATAATAAAATGTCAGTGGTGTAACGTGTTTTGCGCGGGGTTCGGACTGCAAAATGCCGTGAAGGTGCGCCGCGACCATGAGGCCCGCCAGATCGTGAATAGCATGATCCGGCGAAGAATTGCCAAAACGAGGCAAAGACCCATCGGCCCGTACCAGCCGATTCGAAAGATCAAACATGCCTTCGGCTTGCGCCAGAAACCCATCGGGCAGCGTATGATTTTCCCTGCGCGCCGCCAGAATATATTCCAGCGCTGTCCGCGCAACCAGCACATGATAAAAGCTGCTGCCTTCGATCAGGCTGCCATCCTGATACAGCAGCACCGGGAAAAACTTGTCCCACACCGCAAACGCCTGCACCTGCCAATCCGATGCGGCGGGAGCCTCCGCCAGCACCTTTGAGGCAATGTAAAGCGCGCGCGCATTATTGACGATGTGGTTATGCACGCCCAATTTGTACTCGATATGGCCTGACAAATGATGGGCATCCCGGTACATCTGTTTTTTGATGGCAGACAAAAGCGCTTTAACACCAGCCAATTCACCACACCTGGCCCAAAACAGGACTTCGGCCAGCGAAGCGATCCGTTCAGAAGTTGTATACGGATAGGCCACCACCGTATCACCGGACCAATCGCGCAGGAGCCACGGCGTCAAATCCGCGATCAGCGAACGTTCAGCGTCGGGATAACCTAACGCGGCGGCTTGCGCATAACGCACCGCCCAATACAGGCGGTGATAGGCGTGGTGATGTTCTTTATCTAGTTCCGATAAACAGTTGACATCCTGCACGGAAAAACCGGATAGATCGTGGTAATAGCCCCCGCCCAAACGATAGTCGCCGCGTTGTTGTTTTTGGGCATCGGCAATGATCAGGTCTTGTCCAGCCAGGGTTGAAGGAATCGTGGTCTGATCCGTAAAGACAGTCCGCAGCACCGCGTCAAATTCAGGATATGCCACCTCAGCAGAACCGAGCCGGTAATGTGGGCCGGTTGGGGTTTTGCAGTGTCGCCATTGATAGACGTTGTACCGCAACGGGCGAATCAACTCGGTCAGGAACTCACGAT
>JAFGJA010000376.1 GCA_016929355.1 Anaerolineae bacterium
GCGGACGCGAACCTGCGGTTCGTCATGTGTCCGCCCTGGGCCGACACGCTGGTCGGCCCCTACAGAAAACCATGTGCCGACTTCCACCATCGTGGACTAGTATATTCAATTTTCAGGCGCACACGGCAGCGTAATCGTAAACGTGCTCCCCACGCCCGGCTCGCTTTCCACTTCAATGGTTCCCTGATGCGCGTCCACAATACGTTTGGCAATCGCCAGGCCCAAGCCCGCGCCGCCGGTATTCGTGCCGCGCGCTTTATCAACCCGGTAAAACCGGTCAAAGATGTGATCGAGATCGTTGGGCGCAATGCCAATCCCCGTATCCGCGATGGCGATCATGACGTGTTGGTCGCGGTGGCTGGTACGAATCATGATTGTGCCACCATCGGGCGTATAGTGCAGCGCGTTCAACAGAATATTGGTCAGCGCATGATCCAGTTGACTGTGGTCGGCAGGGGTAAGGGGGACTGCCGGATCGGTGGTGACGGTTACGGTATGGCTTTTCTGCTGAATCAAGGCGCGCTGCCGGATTATGATCTGATCAACCAGTGCATTTACATTCGTGGGCACAAATTTGAAGACAATATCTTTGTCCAGGCGTGACATATTGAGCATATCTTCCAGCAGTCGTTCCAGGTGGGTGGTCTGGGTGTTCAATATATCCAGGTGGCGTTGTTGTTTGACCGGATCGGTCAATTTATTCAACAGGTAAATGTTGGTTTTGATGGTAGTTAGCGGCGTGCGTAAATCATGTGATGCGTGGCTGATGAAATGTTGTAAGACATTGGCGCGGGCCTGTTCCATCTCATAAGCAAGGTGCTGCTGGGCGGCTTTTCTGCGCTCGGTTACATCCTGCACAAACACCAGCACATGGGGTTTGTTTTGAAATATGATTAAAGACCCTTTGACTTCGGTGTGGAACGGTTCACCATTTTGGCGAAGTTCAATGGGTTCGCCGCGAAACGTACCGGTGGTTTGTATGTCACGGATGAACCGCTCAAGCATGGGATGGTAGTCTGGGTGTATCAGGTCGCGGGCATTCATGCCGATCATTTCGTCGCGTGTATAGCCATAGATGCGGCACGCCGCCGGATTGACTTCCACAAAGGTCGCCTCGGCCACATCCGCGACTAACAGCGCGTCTGTCACCGACTCGAAGATGCGCCGGTACTGTTCCTCGCTGATTTTCAGCGCGTCCTCGGCCTGTTTGCGTTCGGTAATATCATGGATGATCGAATAGAGCAGGGTGTGTTGCTCAATTTCAACCGGGCAAGAAAATACCTCTACATCACGCTCTATCCCTGAGGCCAGCCGGTGTTTCAGCGTTAAATAATTTTTTTGTTCGGTGCGGACATAGTGCATTTCTTTATAAATCTGCTCTTGCGGCAGGGTATTGATCTCCGAAATCAGCATAGTGGTGATTTGCTCATGACTGTAGCCGTAATACTGGCACGCGGCTTGATTCGCGTCCATAATCAGGCCCGTTTCAGGATTGATCAGCAACATGATCGCCACATGGTTTCGAAACATGCGCTCATAGCGGGTTCTGAACGTTGCCAGCGCCTTTTCCGCCTGGACCCGTTCGGTGATGTCCTCAATAGCGGCGACCATACCATCAATATGGCCGTTGGCATCAAACAGAGGGGCCGCGTTAATGGACAGTAAGCGGCGACGGCCATCGGGCCATTCAATCGCATGGTGGACATTATGCACCGGGTGGCCGGTCCCCATGACGCGCACAAAAGGCAGGCGATCTTCAGGAAATGGCGCACCATCAACATCGGTGATGCGCCATGCCGGGGCATTATAAGTCCGCTCCATGATGCCGGTTTTGGTCAGTCCCAGTACCGTTTCGGATTGGGCATTGGCATACGTGATCTTTCCCTCCCGGTTCACGACGGTGATACTCGTGGGGCTGGTCTGCATAATTTGTTCGACCAGATCATGTTCACGGCGCAATTTCTGCTCGACTTGTTGGCGATCCGCTATTTCGCGCTCTAACGCCTGGTTAGCGGCTTCCAACTGGGCGATTTTTCTTTCCAGTTTGCGCACCAGCGCTTCATTGTAGCCTTTGAGGTAGGCGGTTTCTTCCTTGATAGAAGGTGTTTGTGCAAGGGGGGCGTCGTGCAGGATGTCGCGGACGACGTTGACCAGTTCCGTTGGATTTAACGGTTTGATCAAATACCGGGCCGCACCAAGTTTCAGGCCAAATTCTTGATCTTCAGGTGTGGTATAGGTGGCCGTGTAGAACACAAAGGGGATGGTTTTGAGGCGGTCATCTTGCTGCCAGACATAACATAGCGTGAAACCATCCATCACGGGCATGAGAACGTCCGTGATGATCAGGTCAGGGGGGGTATGTTGGGCCGTGTCGAGCGCTTCGGCCCCGTGTTGGGTGGTAAGAACCGTATACTGATGGCGCTCCAGAATATCCCGGAGCAACGTTAAATTGCCTGCATTGTCATCGACAATCAGGATTGTGTTCATACCTCTCTCCCAACAAGCGCCCTTATGGAGAAAACAATTAAAAATGGCCCCATGTAGGGGCCGACCAGCGTGTCGGCCCAGGGCGAACACATTGGTTCGCCCCTACATAAGATCATGCCAACTCTACATATTTTCTCCATTAGGGGCAATAATTTCGCATAAGTGTCCCCGAATTATTGTAAATAATGATTTCACATTATAGGCGATTTTTCAACTATGTCGTAAGCGATGGGCATCATTCGTGCAGGCGAGACAGCTAAGGAGCGACCAACCCACACGGCAGCGTCACGGTGAACGTTGTGCCTACCTGTTCTACGCTCTCAAAGGTGATGGTTCCGCCGTGCAGGTCCACCGATTGTTTGACAATGGCTAAACCTAGCCCGGTCCCGCTCACCGCGCCGACATTGTTCGCGCGGTAAAAGACTTCGAACAGCCGCACCTGATCGGCGGCGGGAATGCCAATCCCGCGATCCCGGATCGTGATCGTCACACGCTGCTCCTGGCACGTCACCGCGCAGGTGATGCGCGTTTCAACCGGCGAATATTTCAGGGCATTGGTCAGCAAATTGCCAACGATGTGCCGCAGCAATTTTTGATCCAGCACGACCTCGCCGCAGTCATCCGCGCCCACCAGATCGATCCGGTTGCCTGCGCCGGTTGCCATCGCTGCTTCGCGCAGCATGTGTTGGCAAAATTCGTGCAAATTGAAGGGTGCAGGATCAAACGTCAGTTTGCCCGCTTCGGCGCGGCCCAATGTCAGCAGATCGTCCAGCAGCGTCACCATCGTATCAACGGCGGTGTGGATATAGCCAAAGCGTTTGGTGCGCTCATCCGCCGTAAAGTGATCACTGTATTGGGCCAGGAGCGTGCTGGTTGTCTTGATCACGGCTAACGGATTGCGCAGATCGTGCGCAGCCATCGAGAGGATGCGGGCGCGCATTTCGCCCACTTCGACCTCGCGGGCCAGCGCTTTACGCAGGTTGGCTTCCATGCGCTGCTGGTGGGTGATGTCACGAATAATGGCGGTGAAGTAGGTTGCACCACGCTGCTGCCAGGAGGATACCGAAAGGGATACTGGAAATTCTCTGCCGGATTTATGCTGGGCGACTTGCTCGATAGATCGGCCCATAATCGTAGTTTGCTTCGGATCAAAATTCTGTAGACTGGTGGCGTGTGCTTCGTGCAGGCGTTGGGGTATGATTACGTCCAACGATTTGCCGAGTGTGTCATGCGCGTCATAGCCAAACATGCTGCTTGCTGCCGGATTCCAATAGATGATCTGGCCCTTGCTATCGGCGATGATGATGGCATCGGCGGCGGTTTGCATCAACTGCTGGAAACGCTGTTCACTTTCGCGGAGCGCCTGCTCCATGCGTTTGCGCTGAATGATTGTACTGAGTTGCGCCGCGACCACGGCCACCAGCGCGACCAATTGGGCTTCATGGGTGCGGACAGTAGTTGAATAGAAGATCAACACGGCTAATAACAGGTTGTCATCGTTCAGGATGGGAATCCCAAACGCGGCTTTGAGTCCGGCTAAGTTGGCAAGCGGCGCGCGCGGGTAGATGGTTTCAGGCATGGCGCTGAAGTTTTCCGCCCATTCCGGCGCTTTGGTATCCCAGACCCGGCCTGGCAGCCCGATCTTAGACGGGAACACATAATCCTGACTGCTGTGGATGAAGGCGCGCAACAAATCGTCATCATCGCCGTGCGTATAGTATGTTTGCTGAAGTTCCAGGAACGTTTCGCTGGCGTTTGGTATCCACGTTTCGCCCAACACCCAGCCCGTATGCTCGCAGACCATGCGCATTAAAACGCGGGCGGCTTCGTCGGCATCGTCGGCATTGGCGGTGGCTTTGGTCAGTTCGAGCAGCAAATATAACTGGTCTTCAGCGCGTTTGCGTTCGGTCACATCCTGCACAATGCCCAACATACGCACGGCTCGCCCCTGCGAATCATGGATCACATCGCCGGTTTCTGCCACCCATCGTAAGGAGCCATCCGGCCAGATGACGCGATATTCAACCTTGTATTCGGTGCCTCTCTCGATACAAGCGGTGGCGGCGTCGGTCACGGCTTGCCGGTCTTGCGGATGCACGAGTTCGAGAAAGGCTTTGTACGTGCCGTTGAACTGCCCGGCGGCCAGCCCAAACATGCCCTCAACTTCTGCTGACCAGTGTAGTTCGTTGGTGAGAATGTGCCAATCCCAACTGCCAACACGGGCCGCACGCTGCGCCAGGGCGTAACGCTGCTCCGATTCGAGCAAGGCTTGATCGGCGGTTTTGCGTTCGGTTATATCTTCCGATACCGCGATAAAATGTGTGACTTCACCCTGGGCATTGGTCAAGGCGGAGGCGGTGAGCGTCGTCCAATATAACGCGCCATTTTTCCGTCGGTTTTGCATCTCGCCGCGCCATTTTTCGCCGCGCAGCAGCGTGTCCCACAAATCCTTGTACACTATTTCCGGCATTAAACCGGATTTTAAAATGCGTGGATTTTCGCCCAGCGCTTCCGCAGCGGTGAAGCCGGTGATCTCGGTAAAACGTGGATTGACGTATTCGATCACCCCCTCGGTATCCGTGATCACAACCATACTCGGACTTTGTTCGATGGCGCGCGAGAGTTTACGCAGCCGGTCTTCATTCCTCATGCGCTCAATATGCGTGCCGAGTCGCGCCGCAATCGCTTTGAGTAAGTAGCGCTCCTCGATCAAAAACGGGCCTTCATCTGCGTGGGCACGTTCTTCAAGATAGTGGATTTCCAGCGTGCCTACGACTTCCCCAAAGGCGCTGATGTCCTGACTCAGCAACCATTCCGTTGGGCGAAAATTGGCGGTGGTATAGGTGTGTTCCTGCTCGTGATCCCGGATGGTGAGGCGAGCGGATGTAATATCGGGGTATTGCCAGGACGTGGGGATCACCTCGACGATGCCCTGATAGATCATTGCGAGCGGCGCATTAGGCGTTTCGATCAGCTTGGCGATGGTGTACAAGCAGTTGAGTTCGCGCATTCGTTCATTGAGTTCGCGCATCAAGTGGCGCTGCGCTTCATCGACCCGTACCCAACTGCTGAGATCGCGCATCACGATCTGGATCGTGCCCTCCTGCAAACGGTGCGCGGTGATCTCAACGATGCCCAACGTGCCATCGGCGCGCTGCACATGGTATTCGCCGCCGATCCCTGTTGTTGGCGGCATGACTGCCGGGTTTAGTGGGGGAATGGTCGCGTGGGCGGGCGCTAACATCTCGTGAATCAACTGGCCCACCAGCGCATCGGGCGCATAGCCGACGATCCGGCCTGCGCTGGGATTCGCTTCCAGGCAGCGGCCGCTAGAGTCCAGCAGCAGGACGCCATCAGTCAGATGATCGACCAGAGTTTGATAGCGTTCTTGATAGAGAAGGGGTGTATAGTCGGGTGGTTGGTTCATGGGTTCAATGTGTTTCTTGGTTATTAGATGACATGACGATTGTTTGCAAAAAATCGCTGAATCGGCAACGTTAATGACACTCCGCCGCTTCCCAGACGCGCAGCCCATACCGGCTCAGGTAGATCGGCAGCACCTTGAACAAGGGATTCGCTTCCTCAATCGCCTGGATCAGTTCGCGCTTTTCGCTGGATGATGCGCCCGTCAACAGCGTGACCGAGCCGCCATCACCGCCCGCGCCGTTCACTTTCCAACCAAGCGCGCCGTGGGCTTGGGCGATGCTGATGATCTGGTGCGCGTCCGCGCTGATCAAGGCCGGGTGTAATGCGCCCTGTGCCTCGGTATTAAGCGTCATCGAGCGGCCTAATGCCTCAAAATTGCCATCGTACAGCGCATCGCGGGCCATCTCCGCCGTTTGGCGCAGTTTATCGAGCGCGCTGTGATCTTTGCCTTCTTCCAACCGCGCGATTACCTGTTTATGCACTTCCGAGGATTGGTGCGCCTTGCCCAAAAAGATCAGCATCAAGCGCCGTTCGAGTTCCCACCAGATCGAATTCGGGACTTGAATACTCGATACGCTGGCGTGGGGATATTCGAACATCTCGATAAAATTAATGCCCCCATACGCTGCGCAGAGTTGATCCTGAATGCCGCTTTGCAGGTGGAGCAAATCCGTTTCGACGCGGTGCGCCGCATACGCGACTTCATGCGCCGTCATGCGCCCCGGTGTGAGCCGGTCCAATGCGCCGATCAACGCGACGGTGATCGAGGCGGATGTGCCGGTAGAACACCCGGCGGGCACTTCGGAATAGACCGTGATATGCAGCGCGACATCCGAGGGGATTTTCATGTATTCGATAGCAGCTTCGAGCAAGGGGTGACGATCCCAATCGGCATGACCGGGCACGATAGGGTACACGTCGCCGTAATTTTCCGCGTATAGCATGATCCGGTGTTTGCGCGCATCCACCGGGTACACCTTGATCTGCACTTCGACATAGGGATACACGCCAATGTTAAAAATTTCGCCATGCCCGGCGAACCAGGTATCGGTCCAGCCGCCGTTATCACAAATCCGAATCGGGGCCACACTGTTGATGACGCGCATGGGGGCGCTGCGTTCTTGAACGGACACCGTAACAATCCTTTCGTAACGATAAGTCGAGCGTCTATTTTACCGGGGGCGGCAGGGGATCGCCATACATGGGGGGGGCAGCGCTCACCATGTTCACCGTGGAATCCCCTGCCCAAATTCAGTACAATGCTCTAGATAATTCACGTCACACCATTTGCTGTATAAGGAGCTAGTAGTGAAAATTTTTGTGCCGGGGCGTATTTGCCTGATGGGTGAACATTCTGATTGGGCGGGTGGCTACCGCCGGATCAATACGGAAATTGAGAAGGGTTACGCCCTGATTGCCGGGACGAATCAGGGGATTTATGCGGAAGTCGAACCGCATCCGACCTCATTGGTGATTTCGTCCGTCACCGAAGATGGCCGCGAACACGGCCCCTGTGAGTTCCCGATGGAACCCAAAGCGCTGCTCGAAGAAGCGCAGGGCGGTGATTTTTTCAGCTATGCGGCGGGTGTCGCGTACCAGATATTGACCAATTACCATGTGCGCGGGCTGGTGCTCAAAAACTATAGGACCGATCTCCCCGTGAAAAAAGGTCTATCGTCCAGCGCCGCGATCTCGGTCCTGACGGCGCGTGCGTTTAACCGCGTCTACGACCTGAAAATGACCGTGCGCGGTGAAATGGAAATTGCGTACCAGGGTGAGATCACAACGCCCTCGCGCTGTGGCCGGATGGATCAGGGCTGCGCGTTCGGCAACCGGCCCGTGCTGATGGTCTTCGATGGCGAGCGCCTCGATACGCATGAACTGCACGTCAAAGAGGATATGTATTTTGTGCTGGTCGATTTGCAAGCGCAAAAAGACACAATGGAAATCCTCGCGCGCCTCAACCGCAGCTATCCATTCCCCGATAATGAGGTCGAGGAAGGCGTGCAGCGCTTGCTTGGTCCGATCAATAAACGCATCGTGAATCAGGCGGTGGATTTGTTGGAAACGGGTGATGTGGAAAAACTCGGCGCGCTGATGGGTGAGGCGCAGGAGTTTTTTGATCGCTATGCGATCCCCGCGTGTCCCGAAGAACTGACCGCGCCGGTCTTGCATCGTGTCTTGCATTACGAACCGCTCAAACCGCATATCTGGGGCGGCAAAGGGGTTGGCTCACAAGGGGATGGTACGGCGCAGTTTTTGGCGCGCAGCCAGGCCGATCAGCAGGCAGTGATCCAGATCATTGAGCGCGATCTCAAAATGCCCTGCATGGAATTGACCTTGAGTGTCGGTTCGAAGGTCCGTAAAGCCTTGATCCCGGCGGCGGGTTTTGGCACGCGCCTGTTCCCCGCGTCGAAGGCGGCCAAGAAAGAACTATTCCCCATCATTGATCGGGATGGCATTGCAAAACCGGCGATTTTGCTGATCGTGGAAGAAGCCCTCAGCGCCGGGTTGGATGAAGTGATCATCATCGTGCAGGACGAAGATTTGGCCGCCTTTGAAGAATTCTTCAATACGCAGGTGTCCATCGAGAACTATAACAAACTGTCGGAATCGTTCCAGCGTTACGCGCGCCGTTTGCTTGATATTGGGCAGAAGGTCAAGTTTGCCGTGCAGCACCGGCAGGAAGGGCTGGGTCATGCCATCTACAGCGCCCGCACGCTGATCGGGGATGAACCCTTTTTCCTGATGCTGGGCGATCACCTCTACCGCTCGAATTCGGATCGGACCTGCGCACAGCAGTTGCTCGATGCGTATGATCTGCATGGTATTAGCGCGTTGGGACTGCGCCAGACGCCAGAGGAACAACTGGCGAATTTCGGCACGGCAACGGGTATCTGGCTGGACGATCATACGCTGTTGAATATCACGCAGTTTGCCGAAAAGCCCACTGTCGATTACGCGCGGACTAACTTACGAGTCGCGGGTATTCCCGACGATGAATATCTGACTGTCTTCGGCCAGTACATTATCAAACCGCAGATTTTTGATTACCTCGAAGAACATATCAAGCATAATGTGCGCGAGCGCGGCGAATTTCAACTGACTTCCGCGCTGGACCGGCTGCGCAAGGAAGATGGTTTCCTGGGCGTGATCATTGATGGCAAGCGCTACGACATTGGCAAGCCGGAATATTATCTGGAAACGCTGCAAACCTTCCATACAGATTAGGATGGGTGGCACATCAGGGGCGTATCGTGCCATACGCCCCTATTTGTTCAGATGATTTCCTACTTAATCATCTGAAGTTATGCATTTTTGGGTTTTGA
>JAFGJA010000377.1 GCA_016929355.1 Anaerolineae bacterium
GCAGCCAAATCACAGCTATGAACGGCGCACGGCGGATCGCCTCGGCGCGCGGCATCAAGCGGTGGAAACCCGCCGCTTTTATCTGAGCGATCTCCCGGCGGTCAAGGCGCTTTATGATAAGGAAGCCGAATGTGGGCGCTATGTGATCGCGCGCGGCGATCTCACCTGGACGTGGCAGCTTGATCACCTGTCGCGCACCGCCCGGTATGATCCTGATGATTTTCTGGTCGCCGAGGTCGATGGTAATCTGGTCGCCTATGTACGCATCGTCTCGCAAACGCCCGTGAACACCTTCCGCGAGGACGCGCCCCGCTTTGGCGTGATCGAGGCGGGCGGCGATCACCCGGATGCCGTCGAAGCGCTGTTAGGGGAGATCGGGCGCACGGCGCAGCAACTAGACGCGGATCAGATCGGGCTGTATATCCATCCCGACAGCACCCTGATGCAGCACGCCTTAGCGCGCGGCGCGATTCAGCGCTATTTCACCGGGGCAGGCTTCATGCGCTTGCACGATCTGCCGTTGGCGCTGAGTCTGCTTTCGCCCACTTTTGAGGCACGCTGCTATAACAGCCGCTTTGTCGGGCGCGCGTATCGCTTGCATGTAATCACCGAGAACGCGCAGGGCGAAGCCATTTGGGGGATCGGCGCGGATCGTGATAGTGTTGAGTTGGAAATTCCCACCACCGCCCTATTACGCTTGATCACGGGTTGGTATGGTATGGATCAGGTCACGGCGAGTTATGACGAGCGTCACGCGGAATTGCTGCGCGTGCTGTTCCCCAAACGCGATCCGAAAATCGGGCTGGCGGATTTGGTGTAAAACAGTCATGAGTTGTTAGTTTTGAGTTCGGAGTTACAGGAATCACATTCCGCAATCTATTTGCATACGCACCACCCATTAGCCAGATCAGACAATGTGTGCTTTCTCTGGCTTTTACTTGATTTTTTCTCTGCGTTCTCTGTGTCTCTGTGGTGCATTGATTTTGACTTTCGACGGAGGAACCATGTCTCAAATTACGGTCCGGCAGGCGATCTTAGCCGATGCCGCGCAAATTACCGCCTTACACAACGCGGCCATAGCACAATGGACGCGCCGCGATCACACCGGGGCGCAGCATCCCGCCGCGTATGACGATCTGACGCTGTTCGAGCGCTGGGTGGTGGGCGGTCCCTGGGCCAGCGTGGAAATGTGCGCTGTGCATATTGCCAATCTACTGCGCGGCACTGACGGCTTCCCGCTTGTAGCGGAGGTCGAAGGGCGCGTCGGCGCGGAAGCGGAAGTCTACATCAGCCACGAACCCGATCCGTTCGGCCATCACATCAACATCGCCAGGCTGACCGTTCACCCCGACTATGACGGACTCGGCACGGAAAGCGCCCTGATCGCGTATGTGCATCAGATCGCGCAGGCAATTCGCTGCCAGCGCATCACGGCAGCGCACGGTGATGCTGATCCCGAACTGTACGAGCATCACAAATTTATGCGCGCGCAGACCGGACAGGAATTGCTAATTCCGGCGAAAATGGGGCGTGTCTTTTACAAGGCGGGCGAACTCACTAATTTTGATCCAGTCCAGATCACCAAATGGCGGATGCCATTAGGCCGCTATCAGAACGCGCGGCAGGAATGGGACCGGCTGTTACCCGGTTTCTGGAACAGCGTACCGGAGATCGTGGAGCCGGAAGCCGCGCGCCTGCACATCACGATTACCGGGCAGGAGGCGTTCGCCTTCATGCAGCAGGATCGCTACACGCCGGAACACGTTCATGCGTATGTGTGGGCCAAACGCCCGATCAATAATCTGCTGATCATGGCGCTGCAAGATTGGGCCGCGCAGCACGACTACGCGGCGATCATCACTTTCGCGTGGGACTACGTGCTGCCGCAGATCGAAACGGATTTTGAGCAGTTGCCGCACACACAGGTGTTGTACAGCCGGGGGGTGTAATGCCAACCGCTCAATCTCGTTAAAATCACCACTCTATCGTTGCACTTTTTTGTGTCTTTTATTGACCCCCGCCCTGTCTGCGGAGAGAGACTTTTTTTTCCCTGCTCCTGCTTGCGGGGGAAGGGTTGGGAATGGGGGTTTACCCTTGCCCTACACGCTCTTAGTCTGGATGGCTGCGGCCTGTTTTGACTTTACCAACAAAGTATGAGATAGTGATAACCGCAGGTCTATTTCCGTTTACTATGTGCGTTAAGGAGATCGATATGTTACAGGTACTAGTCAAAACAAGCCGCGTTTTGTTTATTGTAGTTATCCTGTCTAGTATGCTTTTGAGCGCTTGCGAAGAAGATAAAAAAGACGAAAGCACCCAGGAAAAAACCATCGGTGTGCTTAACCTATCGCCTGGCATGGAATCGGTGCTCGCTGGCTTCAAAGCAACGATGACCGAACGGGGCTATGAAGAAGGCAAAAATATCACCTATATCTATCAAGGTCCGGCAGGATCGGTTGAGGGGCTTGATCCGCTGATTGAAGAACTCAAAACACACGATCTCGATCTGGTCCTGGCCTTTGGCACGCCAACCGCGCAAAAAGCCCAGGCCGCCTTTGCAGACACTGATATTCCCGTTCTTTTCGGCCCCGTCAACGATCCGATCACCGCCGGTTTAGTCACTTCCATTACCACACACTCTGAAAACGTCTCCGGCGTTCAGAATGGGGCGTCAGTCGCTAAGGGATTGGAATGGCTCTCCAAAATCATGCCTGAGGCAAAGAACGTTTATGTTCCCCACAATCCTGATGATGCCAGTTCTATCGCCTCGCTTTTGTCGTTGCAGGAGATCGCCCCCAGCCTTGACATCGAACTGCTCATCAATGAAGTCACAACCAACGACGAACTCACTACCGCCCTGGCTGAAATTCCCGAAGATGCTGATGCGGTCTTTATTCTGCGTGTCGCCATGTTCGATGCGCGTACCGCCGACTTTGTTCCTCCGGCGAACGCGCTTGGCATCCCGGTCATGGCTTCGCGTTCAGACATTTTGGAAGCTACCGATGTAATCATCGGATTTGGTCCAGACTTTTATAAGATCGGCCAGCAAGCAGCAGGTTTAGCGGTTCAAATTTTGGAAGGAACAAAAGCCTCCGATCTACCCATTGAAACCTCAGAAGAATACTTGAGTATCAACCTGAAGGCAGCAGAAGCTATCGGCATCGAAATGCCAAATGAAATTTTGAACCAAGCGAACGAGATCATCCGGTAAATTAATTACGGCGAGTCAGGCAACGCTATGGTAAGCTTAGGCGCGTGATCAATTTTGCCCACAAGGAGGGCTATCGATGAACGCCCCAAACACTGATTCGCACCCTGATTCGCCGCGTATTCTCGCCCTGATTCCTGCCTATAATGAAGGGAATCGCGTGGTTCCCGTTGTCAACAGCACCAAAACCTATCTACCCGTGCTGGTTGTGGACGATGGCTCCACCGATGAAACCGCCGGGTGTGCCGCAGCCGCCGGAGCCACCCTCTTGCGCCAGCAGCCGAATCAGGGCAAGGGGGCGGCGCTGCGCGCGGGTTTCCAATGGGCGCTGGATCACGATTACGACGCCGTGATCACGCTCGACGCGGACGGACAGCATGATCCCGCCGAAATCCCCCGCTTCCTCGATCTGTTCGCCCAACAGAATCCCGATCTGATCATCGGGGAGCGCACGTTTGCGAAGATGCCGTTTCCGCGCAATATCTCGAACACACTGGGCCGCCACCTGTTTTCGTGGGCGCTCGGCCAGCGCGTGAACGATAACCAGTCTGGCTACCGCTTACTGAGCCGCCGCCTGATGGCCGAAACGCTCAAAAGCAAAGAGCATGGCTTTGAATTCGAAGTAGAAATGATCGTCACGGCGGTACGCTGCGGGTATGATGTGGTGGGCGTCCCGATTCGCACCATTTACGCGGGTGAAATCAGCCATATCAAGCCCATCCCCCAGGCGGTGAATTTTTTTCGCGTGGTCTGGCAAACGCGGCAAGCGATGCGGCACGGGCGGTGAGATTTTATGCGACAGTTCAAAAA
>JAFGJA010000378.1 GCA_016929355.1 Anaerolineae bacterium
GGCAAGAACTGAGCGTACTGCATGATGGCACGTTGGTGCCCTGTCATCAACTGCCGCATATCAAACTTGGCAAAATTGGTCAAGATTCGGTGCGCGAGGTGTGGTTGAATAATCCCGACCTCAACGCGCTGCGGGATCGCATCAATATTCCCTTGGATTCGCTGCCTTTCTGTCAGGGCTGCCGTTACCAGAATTTTTGCACGGGTGGCTGTCCAGGCGTCGCCTACGCCATCACCGGGGAAATTAACACCGCTAACCCAATGGACTGCTTCAGAGCCTACAAAGGAGAACACCCGGTCTATGTCTACTAAGCTTGAACTTCCCGAAGGCGTACCGCCACTGCTGACGTACTATATCTACATGACGGCGGGTTGTAATCTGGCGTGCCGTCACTGCTGGATCGCTCCCCAATTTTTGCGGAATGGGGGCACTGGTGGACATCTTGACTTCGAGTTGTACAAAATCGCCATTGAAGAAGGCTTGCCCCTGGGATTGAGTAATATCAAGTATACCGGGGGCGAACCGGTCCTCCATCCTGATTTTGTGAAGATGGTCGATTATGCGACGGAAAAAGGGCTTTCGTCGCGGATGGAATCTAATGGGACGTTGATCACCCGTGAGATCGCGCAGCATCTCAAAAGTCATACCGCCATGTCCTTTATCTCCGTCAGTCTGGATGGGGTCGAAGCTGCTACGCACGATTACATGCGTAACGTGCCGGGCGCTTTTGAGCGCGCTGTGCGCGGCATTTCCTATCTGGTGGAAGCGGGTTATCGTCCCCAGGTGATCATCAGCTTGTTCAAACGCAATGTACCGGAAATCGAAGCGTTTGTGAAGTGGGCCGTTGACATGGGGTGCGGGTCGGTGAAGTTCAACCTGATTCAAGATTCGGGACGGGGCACGCAGTTGAAACAACACGAGGGGGTAGCGGTCCCTGAATATATCGAGATCGGGAATTGGATCGAAAAGGAACTCCAAGCGCAGGTCCCCATTCCGTTGGTGTATAGCTGGCCGATGGCCTTCCAAGGATTGTCCCAGCTTAATCATGACCGGGCGAATATTTGTGGCGTTTTCAACATTCTTGGGATACTGTCTAGTGGACATTTAGCGATGTGCGGGATTGGTACACAAGAAAAGGATTTGGTCTACGGGCGATTGGGTGAAGACCGCCTTGCTGATATATGGGCCAATAGTCCGATGTTACAAGATTTGCGGGCATCAATGCCGGGGAAACTCGAAGGCGTGTGCCGGGATTGTATTCTGAACCAAATTTGCCTGGGCTATTGTGTCGCGCAAAATTATTTTGCCACTGGCCAGCTTACGGCAGCCAACACATTCTGCGAACAGGCATTAGAAGCGGGTTTGTTCCCCGTCTCAAGATTACGAAATCTTCAGCCAACTTAGCTTGATCATCGTTCATAATCATTCGAAATCTCATTTTAACATAGGAGTATAGCCATGGATAAGCAAAAATATGAAAAACCGTCAATTCGTAACCTGGATCAAACGGCTCGCGGGCAAGCCCAATCATGTTTGACCGGTATCTCGGAACAAAGCGCGGGTAACTGCTCTGGCACGGGTGGTTACGCGCTGGGCGCTTGCGGTGGTGGTTCCACCCCTATGCCGTTCCAAACGTGTACCAATGGTGGTGATGCCGGTTTGAGCTGTGTGGTGGGTTCAGTGGCCGGTTAAGCGTTACGCGGCCTGACAATATGTGAGGTCTTCGTTTATCAATCTGAGAACGACGCGACCCGAACATTTGCTTTGTGTCGTGTCGTTCTTTGTGCATTAGTGAAAAACTGTAACGGATTGTTGTCGATGAAATTAACAGCATTTGCCCCTTTAGGTCTGTGTTTGGTTGCCAGCTATCGTGATGAACTACCGCGTTTGATGATCGATGATCGTCATGCCGACGTGGAGCAGGAACTTACCGTTATCACCGCGGATGCCGCCGTTGCTACCTGGGATACTGCGACGGGAGAAGCGGTTATGTGGCGCGACCTGCACATGGCCTGGGGAACCATCTGCGCCGCTACACCGGGTCAGCAGTTGAATGCGTGGCGCACGATCTGGCACTATGGTTATGAAATCGTTCCTGGCTTGCGCATTTTCCAGTTATTGCATAGCGCCACGCCGCGTTTTTTTTGTCTGGGGACAGAGCTAGACGAGGTTGAGGCGCAAGTCTGGTTAGGGGATGTGCTGCTGTTGTTATTGGATTGGGCACATATTACGGCGGAACGGGGTTATATTCACGCGGCGGGCGTGATCCACAACGGCGCGGCCTATGTATTTGTGGGCCATTCCGGGGCGGGTAAAAGCACCATCTCCGCCTTGAGCGAGGCTGAGGGCGACACCGTGATCCACGATGACCGGATCGTGATCATGCCCGGAGCCAATAAGCAATTTGTCGCCACCAATCGTTTATTGGCGATGACACCGACCCCGCTTCAGGCGTTCTTTTTTATCGTGCAGGATACGCGCGATTACCTGATTCCCCTGGAAGCGCATGATACCGCCGAGCGCTTGTTAACCAGCGCGCTTGATACCGGGCGCACGCAACAAATCCTGTTGCAGCACAGTTTGCGCCGGGTGTTTGCGAGTCTGGCGACTATTGCGCGGCATGTGCCGGGTTACGAATTGCATTTTCGCAAGTCCGCCGATTTTTGGACTGAGATTGATACATTATTCAATGCCGAAAAGTTATAAGTTGTAAGTTCTGAGTTGGTAGTAAAATCTAAAATCGTGTCGATCAGGGGCGAAGGGATCAGGCTTTACGGAAAACCCATCATATCCCTTCCCCGCACCGCACGTTAATCACTGATCGGTTGCCTCGATCAGATGCAACACCGTCTGTAACACGACGTTCGCCGCGTTGATCACATCCTGATCGCGGGTAAACTCCTGCGGGTTATGGCTGAATCCAGCTACTGAAGGCACAAAAAACATGGCGCTCGGCGTAAAGCGGCTCATGTTTTGCGTATCATGCCCCGCAAAACTCATCAACCGGGTATGCGATAAGTTGAGCGTAGCGGCGGCGCGTTCAATCGCGGCGATTACTTGATCGTCCAATTCCGCCGGGACGACATGCCCCAACGACTCAATCGACAGCCGCAAATGGTATTGATCGGCGGTTTCCTGCGCGAGCGCGAATAATACCTGCTCCATGTCGTCCATTTGCGCCGTTGTGCCGTGCCGGATTTCAAACGCTAGCCGCACCTGGCCCGGTACGATATTGTGTGCGCCCGGTGCGACCTGCACATCGCCGCAGTTCATGACGCCCGGTGTAAAGCGCTCCATGACCAACGTTTTCCCACGTCCGACAAATTCAGCCGCGCCCCATAACGCATCGGTGCGCTGATCCATCGGCGTCGTGCCAGAATGGTTGGCTTGCCCGGTAAAGGCCAGCCAGAAATGCCGGATACCGACAATGTTCGTCACCACGCCAATATCAATCCCGGCCCGTTCCAACCGTTTACCCTGTTCGATGTGTACTTCCAAAAACGCGCGGTAATCAGTGGGATTGCGCTTGGCGGCGAGAATCGATGCCGGGGTGTAAGGTGTGGGCGTTAACACATGCTGGATCGGTAACAGATCATCTGGCGTGAGTGCGCCCGTCACCGCGCGGCTGCCGATCATGCTGGAATGGGTTCCTTCCTCATCGGTAAAGGAAATGACCTCCAACCGCACCGGGGGCACGATGCCTGTTTCCTGAATGGTGCGCAGCGCTTCCAGTGCGCTTAATACGCCCAATGCACCATCGTAGCGCCCGCCGTTTGGCACGGTGTCCAGATGTGAGCCAAATAGAATGGTTGGCCCTGATTCCCCCAGGATCGCGGACAAATTGCCCGCACCGTCCTCGTAAAATTGCAACCCGGCATCCAGCACGCGCTGGCGGAACCATTCGCGTCCCGCGAAATCGGCGGCGGAAAATGTCGTGCGGGCTAAACCGCCTGCCGGCGTGCGGCCAATTTCTCCTAATGCCTGGAGATCGGCTAA
>JAFGJA010000379.1 GCA_016929355.1 Anaerolineae bacterium
GCGATCAAATTGCTTAGTCTGCCCCGGCGCAGGTTGCCCGCGTATGATCTGCGGCAGGCCGGGATCGGGATCAAGCGCAAGCGTGTGCTGCTCGACCAGCGCCACCGTCGTTTTGAACATCACCTCGCCATCGCTGCTGTAAAAACCGCGTCCCAATGAAAGCGCATACAGGCAGAGAAAAAAGACAAATACAGTCCATAACCCCCTCCTTTGATTCCTCCCCCATGCATGGTGGGGGTTAGGTGGGGGGCGATCACACAACACTGAGGCATCATGGAGTCGAACTCCTCCCCAATGTTTCGCCTTTACCCTGGTTTTCTTGGTGTTCTTTGTGTCTCTGTGGTGAGATTGACTCATCGCAGGCGCACCCACTCCCCATTCACCTGCATGTAAGTCACGCGCACAAACGGAGCATCCACCGCCGTATCCTGTAGCGTATCCCGATCCAGGACCAGCAGCACGGGCGATCCGGCAACGGTCAAGAACCCGTTTGCATCACGGCGCGCGGGCGTGACCTCCACTCGGAACACGGCGGGCCAATCGATCACCTGCGATTCGATCCCGGTGGGCGATGCGTGCGCCATGATCAAGGTGGCGATTTCTCCCTCAACATTTGACGTGATCGAAAACAACGCCGCCCACTGATCAACCGCCCACATCACGTAGACATCCTGTGCCGCCCCCTCAAACACAATCAACTCGGCAGCGAGATGTGGATAGCGCGTCACACGCTGCATCGGCGCTAACACGTCGATCACCGTTTGGTAAGCGGCCAAAACAAGGGATTGCGCCAATTCGTGTTTTATATCAAGCGGGAAAAATGCCGACTCACGCGCGGGAATCACATCCCCCACCGCGATCCGCTCCACGCCTGCCACCAGACCCAACACCGCCGCGTGGACCACAAAATCCGCCGCCTGCGCAGGCGTCATACTCAGCGCAGAACTCTCGCTCGCCTGGTCGGGATGGACACTCGCTTCTAACCAGATCGGCTGCGCCATCGCCGCCGCAGCCAGGATCGCGCGCGCATCAGCCAATTTGCGCCATACCGCCGCCGTATTCCCCGTCACGCGCACCGTCACCACGTCAAAATAAGACCCGCGTGCCGCCGCCTCAGGATCGGCTTTGATCGTGCGCAGCAGGCGCGCCAGATACGACTCGCGCCCGGCGGCATCGTCCACCCACCAGTTGAGCGCGCCGAGGTGGATCACCGCGTCGGGATCGTGGTTTTTGGCGGTGATCGTCGCCACTTTTAGCAGCCGCGCATAGTCATCTACATCGCCCGCAAACCGGACACGCCCTTCCCCCAGCCGCACATTCGGCTCATCGTAGATGATCCAGTGATGCACCCCCAGTGGGGCATATTCAGTCACAAGACGCTGCACAAAACCCGCCCATATATTACCGGCATCTGGTTCCCATAATCCGTCCGGCACAGCATACGGTTGGCCGGACGCCGCAGCCCAGGCGGGCGTATCCGCAATCACGCCCACCACCTCGCGCCCGGAATCAACTACCGCCGCGATCAGGTCCGCGTCGATGGCATCCGCATTCCAATCATCGGCGCTGTCCGGTTGGATCGCAGCCCAGGAAAACGGAAGTTGCACCCAGCCCACGCCAAGCTGATCCAGGGTAGTCACATCCGCCGGGCCAATAATGCCAAAGCGTGATCCACCCTCGTGTAGATCAGTTTGCGCGCGAACCGGCTGACCGATCCCAGCCGCCAACACCGCCAACATACAGCCCCACACCATCAGGTTTTGTCGCACGAAATGCATGGTTGTTTATCCTTGTGCCAACACACAAAGAATGAGTCTAACCTAGCTCAAGGCGTGAGCCAACATTTCAAGGCTATGATACGCGCTGGATTCAGGCCGGGTATCCCGGTGAGGGCCATATCACGATCTTTGACACCTGAACAGTAAAAATATCCTTTTCGTAGGGGCAATTGCCGCTTCGCTACAAGAATTGCCCCTACCCCCTCTACCATGCATACGCTTCCGGCGCAGGTTGCCCGGTGCGGATCGGACGCCCCTTGTTCGTATCGAACAATTCGCCCAGGCGTTGGAGCGTTGCCGCGTCCAGTTCGAGTTCGCTCGCACGCTCCATCGCGTCCAGATGCGCCAGCGTGCGAATCCCCACAATTGCGGACGAGACAGCCGGCTGCGCCAGCGTCCACGCAATCGCCACCGCCACCGGCGACTCACCGAGATCGGCGCACAAATCCTGATACGCCTTGATCTGCTCGCTGCTAACGGGGATGCCGTATTCGTTCTCCACCGACGCCGTGCGCGATCCGGTTTCGGATTGCACCTTCGCGGTGAGAATACCCCCCGCGAGCGGCATATACGGGATCACGCCGATGCCCATATCCAACGCGGCGGGCAACACTTCGAGTTCCGGCCAGCGACACAACAAGTTATACATGGTCTGCTCACTGACAAACCCCATAAATCCGCGCTGCATTGCCCCCATCTGAAATTTAGCGAGGCTCCAACCGGGGAAATTGCTCGATCCCATGTACAGCACTTTGCCATCAGCGACCAATTTCTCGAACATGCCCCAAAATTCTTCGAGCGTGATCGAGCGATCAATATGATGCACCTGGTACAGATCAATGCGATCCGTTTGCAGGCGTTCCAGCGAATCATTGACGTGTTTGCGCACCTTATAAGCGGACACGCCGCGCTCGTAGTTGGGATCGTCTACATCTTCCATCGGACCAAAAACCTTGGTCGCCAGCACGACGCGATCCCGGCTGCCCTGGTGTGCCGCAAAATAACGCCCGATGATCGCTTCGGACGTGCCGCGCAGCGCACC
>JAFGJA010000380.1 GCA_016929355.1 Anaerolineae bacterium
AACTAAAAACTTATAACTTCTTGTTCCTGATAGAAGAGCCATCATTGCTCGAAACCGTCGAAAATCCAAAAGTGCATAACTTGAGTCACTTAGCTGAGGAGGAAATCCCAATGGCAACCCGTAAAGAAATTCTTGAACGACTCACCGCCGGTGAAATTGATGTCACCCAGGCTACCGAACTTTTGAGCGCAGTTGGCACAGCGCCCGCCGAACCTCCCGCCCCGTCCCAGGCTTCAACACCACCTATTCCGGTAACACCGGTCCGGCGCGCCGAACCGGTGACGGGCAATTCCGGGCGGCGGTGGCTGCATGTGCATGTGAGCGATCTGGCAAACGGCGAATCGCGGGTACGGGTCAATGTACCATTGGGACTGGTTAATTTTGGGCTGAAAATTGGCGCGCGCTTCACCAATGAACTCGATGACGAGATGGTCAACGATGTCATGGAAGTCCTGCAAGACGATGAATTTACCGGCACGCTGGTTGAAGTTGAAGACATGAAAGATAACGAACGGGTTCATATTTACATTGATTAACAATCAGCGTGAGCCTAAACTAAGGAGCAACCCTATGGCCCATCTCGAATACAAAAACGTCACTGTACCGATCATCGTTCAGACCGTCGGCGGTGATTTGCGCCTGCGCGGGCGGGACGATAGCTGGTTGATCGTCGATGGCGATAATGCCACCGTGGAACAACTCGGCGAAGGTCAACCTTACGTCGTGCGGTGTGGCAGCGATGCGCGCATCACTGTTCCGAATGATGTGGATGTCAGCGTGCAAAACGTTGGCAGCGACGCTAAAATTACCGATGTCGGCGGCAAAACCGATGTGCAAAATGTCGGCGGCGATCTGATCGTGCGCGGCACAGGCGATATTCAGATCAAAACCGTCGGCAGCGATCTGCGCGTGAAGCGCGTTGATGGTAATATCACCCTGGAAACGGTGGGCGCAGATGCGACCATTCGGGAGGTGGATGGTTCGGTCTGGGTCGCCAACATCGGCTCGGATTTGTATATGCGCAATATCGCGGGCAGTTGTAAAGTCGAAGCGGTGGGGTCTGATCTGGTCCTGAGTCTCGACTTTATCGCCGGACAGGAATATTATTTTAATGCCGGCAGCGATATTCTCTGCCGGGTCCAACCGGATACCAATGCCCGGTTGATTCTGCCGTTGGATACCGAAGTCCGGCTAGATGTGCCCGCCGAGATCGAGGAAGATGCCGACGCCAAGCAGCAGATCGTCACCCTGGGCGATGGCAGTGCGACGGTCCATATTCAAAACGCGCACATGCTGCGGCTGGTGGGTGAAGGCGAAGAATTCATGATCAACTTCGGGATTCAGATCGAAGAAGAACTCGAAGCGCGATTGTCGTCATTGGAAGAGAAACTCAGCACCCAGCTTGACGGGTTGGACGAGCGCATCCAGGCCAAAACAGCGCAGTTTGCTTCGCAAGCGGAAAAATTCGCGGAACGGGCGCAGCGTCAGGCCGAACGCGCTGCCGAGCGTGTTCGGCTTTCGATGGAACGCCAGTCCCGCAAACGCAAACCCGGCCCGCGCCGCGTGACCGTCAGTATGCAAGCGGATACGCCCAAACGCAAAAACGACGATCCGGTCTCTGAGCAAGAACGGCTGATGATCCTCAAGATGGTCCAGGATAACACGATCAGCATTGAGGAGGCCGAGCGTTTGCTCGCGGCGCTGGATAATTAACCATACACCAAGCGAGAATGCCTATGTCAGCCGCCGGACTCATCTCGGCTCAAAACACATTCACAGGCTTACGCCCGATCAAACCCCGCCGCGATCTGGCGGCTATTGCAGACCTGATCGAATTTGCGTTCGCGGATACCCTGGATGCCGGGGGCCGATCCGTGATTCGGGAAATGCGCTTTCTCAGCCGGAGCGGGCCGTTACTCTGGCTGATCGCGCGGCTGAACAACGCAATCCCATTGATGCGCGGCTTCGTCTGGATTGAGCAGGGCGAATTAGTGGGCAATGTCTCGTTAGCGCCCACCACCTATGATCGCGGCTGGATTATTGCGAATGTGGCGGTTTATCCAGCCTACCGGCGGCGCGGGATCGCGCGCCAGATGATGCAGGCGGCGCTGGCTTGGGTGCAGCAGCATGGTACATTTGCCACTTTGCAAGTCGATGCCGATAACGCCGGGGCGCGCACGCTGTATGACAGCCTGGGTTTTGTGGCAGAGCGCACCTTTACCCGTTGGCGGCGGTCATCGCATCTGCGCACCATTCCAGCCCCGATCTTATCCGGCATCACCAATCCGCCCGACATTCGCCGCCTGGACTCCGGTCAGGCCCAGCAGCTCTATACGCTAGCCACACAAACACGCCCGAACGAACGGGGCGGTATGGGCTGGCTGCGCTCCACGCGCCGCGCCGCGCTGCGTCCCTCACGATCCGGGAGACTGGGCTTGATGATGAGCGGCCAGCGCACCGAATTTTGGGGCATCCCGCGTCCTGATGATCCCGATCAGATCGACGCGGCCCTATGTGTTCAGCGCCGGATCGACGGCTTAACGAC
>JAFGJA010000381.1 GCA_016929355.1 Anaerolineae bacterium
GGATTGCTGTTCCTCGCCATCTGACGCCACCGACCATGTGATCGCTAACCCGCTCAGATCGATGAAGTGATAGCGATTCGTGACGCGGATCACGCCCTTTGTCAAATCCACTGCTTCGATCTGGACCGGCTGCAAGACCTTCTTATATTCCCACATCGCCGGATGTGGTTCGCGGTCCGGCGTGATCAGCCCGTTCAGGCAGAACGATCCATCGTGCCATTTTTCGCCAAAATCGCCGCCATAGGCCAGATATGCTTCGCCCGCGTCGGTGTATTTGCGCAGCCCTTGATCGACCCAATCCCAGATATAGCCGCCGAAGATGCGCGGATAGCGGTGGATGATGTCCCAATATTCGCGCAGATTGCCCGTGCTGTTGCCCATCGAGTGCGCGTATTCGCACATCACCACTGGGCGCGGGTCGGCGGGATCGGTAGCGAGCATCGTCAAACGATCCAGTGTGGGATACATCACACTGACCATATCGACGTAAGGCTCTTTGTACGCGCCGTGATAATGCACCGGGCGTGTTTCGTCGGATTCGTGGAACCAATCCGCCATCGCCGCATGATTAGGGCCGTGCCCCGATTCGTTGCCCAACGACCACATGATCACGCAGGGGTGATTTTTGTCGCGTTCGACCATGCGCCGCCCGCGATCTACAAAGGCCGCTTGCCATGTTGGGTCTTCACTGAGTTGGCTCCAGACGCCGTGTGTTTCAATGTTCGTTTCGTCCATCACGTAAAGGCCGTATTCGTCGCAGAGATCGTACCAGAGTGGCGGCTGCGGATAATGCGAGGTGCGTACCGCGTTAATGTTGAAGCGCTTCATCAGCAGAATGTCTTTGATCATCGTTTCCCGATCAACCGTGTGGCCCGTGTCGGGATGATGTTCGTGCAGATTCACGCCACCCATCTTGACCGGGACGCTGTTCACATGCAGCACACCCGCGATAATGTCCACCTGCCGGAAACCTACCTGACAGCGCTCGACCTGCAATACCGCGCCGGACGCATCTTTGAGCGTGATCAACAGCGTATACAGATACGGTGTTTCGGCGGACCATTTTTTCGGCTGTTCAACATCGATCTTAAAATTGACCGTTTCTTCATCTGTGCCGATCTCAATGTCATTCGTTTGTAGCACGTCAAAGACCGGGTTTTGCTCGGTATCATATAGTGCGGCCTCGACGATGTACCCGGCGGCGGAATCTTTATGGTTGCGCAACTTGACCACAAGCGCCAGTGTCGCATCCTGATACGCTTCATCAAACCGGGTGCGCACCTCGTAATCGCTGATCTGGATGGGCGGCGCGGACCACAGGAGCACATCGCGGAAAATGCCGCTCAAGTGCCAGAAATCCTGATCTTCGAGATACGTGCCATCCGACCAACGAAACACGCGCACGGCCAACACATTTTCCCCGTTGCGCAGATACGGCGTCAGGTTGAATTCGGCGGGCAGGCGGCTGTCCTGGCTGTAGCCGACCATTTCCCCGTTCAGCCACAGGTAAAACGCGGAATTCACGCCCTCAAATGTGATATACACCTGCCGTCCGGCCCACTCATCCGGGACGGTGAACGTGGTGCGATATGATCCGGTGGGATTGTCGTCTTTGGGCACGAAAGGCGGATCAACTGGAATGGGATACTGCACGTTGGTATAGATCGGGTGATCGTAGCCCAACATCTGCCAGCTATACGGCACGGTGATGTCATCCCAGGCAGAGACATCAAACGCCGGATCGTGAAAGTCGGCGGGGGCGGCGTCAGGGGTTGGCGCGTGGTGAAATTTCCATGTCCCGTTGAGCAGCGTGACATACGGCGAATCGTGGTGTGATCCCGCTCGCGCGGCATCGACAGCGGCGAAGGGATAAAGTGGCACATGGCCCGGTTCTTTATTAATGTTAAATACGGCGGGGTTTTCCCAATCGGGTTGGTGTGTCATTGCAAAAATCCTTTTGTCAAAAAATAGCCAACAGACTATCGTTAAGCGCTTAACTAGCCTGATCGTACACGATTATGAGGCGCTTTGCAACGTGTCCTGGTTTTAGCATTTTTTAGCACTTCTTAATGCAAAATTGATATAAAGTAAAGGATGATTGCTAACGGGCATTCTTTCTCTACATTGCGCCATCCCCGTTATGTCAAACAATTCATTCAGTTGCTTTGAGGAGTCAACGATGACTACATATGTGGCCGCAGCACCGGATATTCAGGTGAGTTCGCTCTTGATGATGGGTATTTTGGGGGGAATGAATCAAGAAGAGATCATGCCCTTGCTCGAAAAATACCAGATTCCCACGCTTAAACCCAACCAATGGCACGATCTGCAACCATTTCTTGATCTCTTGCGCGAGATTTCTGAGGGCGATCTGGCGGGTATGTACAATTTTGTGGCGATTGGCATGAGCATTGCCGAACATATTGATTTTCCGCCGGACGTGAATGATCTGGAAGCTGCGTTGGTGTTTCTGAATACCGTCTATCACGGCGCGCTGGATAAGGAACCAATGAGCGAAGGCTGGCGGATCGAAAAGGTGGACGAGAATCACTATACCGCTTGCTGCGGCTCACCGTTCCCCAGTGACCTGGAATACGGCGTGGCGTATGCCACAGCCAAGCGGTTTTGTCCGAAGGGCAAAACGTTCACCATTCGGCGTGATGTGTTTCCTGGTGGCGATTGGAAACTGCACGTTCTGCTGACGTAGTTACCATTTCTCCCAGCGCGCGACCTCGTCGAATTCCTTGCGGCCCGTTTTACGCGGTGGGCGGTTGCGCGGATCAGATTCCGGCGCGGGATAGCCAAACGAGATCGCCCAGGGCACGGCGCGCTCTGCCGGGATATTGAGGGCGGCGCGCGCTTTGTCCGGTTCATAGATCGTCGCCATGACCGAACCAATGCCGCGTTCCCAGGCAGCCAGGATCATGTTTTGACTCGCCCGACCCAGGTCGAAGGGTGTGGTCA
>JAFGJA010000382.1 GCA_016929355.1 Anaerolineae bacterium
GCGATCAAAAATCACTAAGTCGTCAGCCGCCTGTAAGCCGTAATCGCGTACATGAACGCTATCATAGCCTGCTTCACAAAGTTTTTCTGCGACTAATGGTGAAAGCGCGTTATCAATCAGAAATTTCACGACGCGCGCACCAATGGCAAAGTTCGTTCACGGACGGCTTCTGCTGCAAAACGCAGCGCTTCGGGGATGTCTTCGCGCTCAAGATCGGGATAGGCGTACAGTATCTCCTCAGTAGACATACCTTCCGCCATCATGCCGATCACGGTAGCTACTGGAATTCGCAAGCCGCGCACACATGGCACGCCGCCCATTTTGTTTGGGTCTATGGTAATGCGAGTAAAAGTCATGGCTGGTCCTTGTTGATTTAATGGTTCACGCTATAAACCCATTCGTCGGTAATGATCATCTACCTCAGATTTTGAACGATAATCTAACGGAAAAGGTTCATGAGTTTCGAGCGCAGGCATTTTTAAGAACACTTGGCGAATTTGATTGTACCTATAATGTGAAAAATCAGTGATTTCACATAGTCCCTGGCTTTCCCCAATTGTCTTTCTGTCTCGTAGCGAACTTGTGATATGGTATCCAAACGGTGGCAGCGCAACTTCAGCATCGATATAGCTTACTCCGAACTCTCGCCCGTCTTTCTTTGCTACAACATATCCAGATTCAAACCGGGGGTTTCCGCCTTCGAGGTTGAAGTACACAAATACACGATATTTAGGCGGAATAGCCTGACTTTGACGATCCAAGAGAGCATAGCGCAAATCATCATGATACCTCTTAGTATCAATAGACGACATGGCAATCATCATGACCAGAATCTGTTTAAGCACATTAAGAGGTTGAATTTTGAAAAGCAGGTACAAAGGCACTCCATGTTCGATCTTTTCTATATAGACCTTTCCTTGTCTTGCCCAATTGATTAACGCCGGAGCATACCATCCCCCCGTAGTACTGTTACAGCGTGGGCAAAGTGAATGTTCCCCAATTCCCTCTCGCCTAAATTTCCGAGTTTTTCTTCCCATCAGCCAATATTCAATAGTCGGAAATTTTCTGTGTATTTCATTGAAAGCTTTTTTGGGCGGAATATGCTCATAATCCATCTCGGTAAAATCGCCACATAACCGACAAACATCCTTTTTTCTTGCCATATGTCGCTATTCCATCATTTAACGTTGTACGCCTGTTCTATTTTACCATATTTATGATCGCGTTTTAATAGCGGGATTTTGAACCATAAAACGATCAAAAACGGAGCACAGCCACCCGACCACACCCCGTTAATTACCTTGCATTTGCTAACGGCTAAAAGCTAACCGCTCTCTACTCCACGCGCTCTAGCACATGCGCCACTGCCGTACTGCCGAGTCCGCCAAGATTCAGCGCCAACCCAAGCCGCGCATTTTCGATCTGGTTATCGCCCGCCTCACGGCGCAGGTGCAGCGCGATCTCAACCACTTGATAGACGCCTGTCGCGCCCAAGGGATTGCCGCGCGCCTTGAGTCCGCCAAACGTGCTGATCGGCAGTGCGCCCTCGCGCGTAATCAACCCCTCAGCAGCAACTTGCGCGCCCTGCCCCCGCGCCGCAAAACCAATCGCTTCGAGTTGCAGCGCCGTCAAAACCGTAAAACTGTCATGTAATTCGGCCAGGTGCAGATCAGAGGGCGCGATCCCGGCTTGCGCATAAGCACGTCCCGCCGCGAGATTCGCCGCCCGCAGCATCAACATATCGGGGCGATTGTGCAAAGCCAGCGTATCCGTTGCCGCCGCGCTGCCCCTCACCCGCACCGGACGCGGTCCCAGATCGAGCGCGCGTTCCGTCGTGGTCAGGATCACCGCCGCCGCCCCATCCCCTTCCGGCGCGCTGTCGAACAGATTCACCGGATCGGCCACGAGGGGCGCTTTGCCGAACGCACCGGAACGCATTTTGTTGCGATACATCGCGTTCGGATTCAGCGATCCGTTGGCGTGGGCATTGATACTAAACGGTTCGAAGGCATCCACCGCCAGATTGTATTCATGCATATAGCGCCGCATCAACATGCCCGCCAGCGCCGCCGGAGTCGCGCCCACACCCGATTCGTATTCTGAGTCGAGGATGGTCGAGACCGCCTGATCGCGCGGGGGACCGGATTGCTCGGTGGCTTTTTCCACGCCAACGACCAATACCGTTTCCGCCAAACCACTGGCAACCATCATATACCCGTGCCGCAGCGCCATGCCGCCGGAAGCGTCCGCCGCTTCGATACGCACCGCTTCGACACCATGAAAGCCCGCCGCGTCCGCGACCAGCGTACCGACGTGATTCTGCGCGCTGAGATTCGCGCCCAACGCATTCGCCACAATCACCGCATCAATCGGCTGTTCGCCCCCATTAAGCGCCGCATCCGTCAGCGCGGCCTGAATTGCCCCGACTGCCAACTGGCGCAGATTCGCGCTCCAATGTTCAGCAACGGGAACCTGTCCTACTCCGATAATCGATACATCTCGCATCGTATTTAGTCCTTGTGTGGTTATGTTCTCATAGGAGGAGCTAACCAATCTCGATTCGCCTCCACCTTGATCTTTCTCTTGATTTTACTTCGTTTTTCTCTGCGTTCTCCGTGCCTCTGTGGTGAAATGATCTTAATCCACAATATCCCGATCCACCGCTTTATCCGCTTTGAGATCACCGCCGGACCAGACATGCTGCGCGGTCCAGGGCACGGGATCACTCGCCCAAAAGTCGTGTATCGGCGGCAGTCCAAGCGGGAGAAAACCAACGGTGCAAAGATACAGACTCCCGGTGGAAATATACGATTCCGCCAGATGGGGCTGATGTCCCGCCAAACCCAACATAAGCCAGCCTTCCACGTCAAATGTACCTGCTGCGCCCAGCGTGCGTTTGATCACTGCCGTGAGCGCGCCGCGCACCTGCCCCGGAGTCACACCATCGGGCAGTTCGTCACGCAGCGCCATCTGCGCGAGCAGTTGAAACGCGCCCGTGCGGTATGTGATCGAACGCCCGATCACCGGAAATGATCCATCCGGCCCGATCATCCGTTCCTGAACGGCGGCGTAACGCTGTGCCCGCACCTGGATCGCTCGTGCCAGCCGATCCCAGACGATATTTTGCCCGGCCACTGCATCAACAATATCGAGCATCATCGGCTGTATGACGTAGCTGTTGTAGTAATCCCAATGGAATTTCGGACCATCGCCATACGTGCCATCGCCCAGATACCACGCCTCATGCTGCCGCAGCGCCACATCGATCCGCATCAGATCGGCCTGCACCCGGCCTGCATAGGTGCGCGCCGCCAGCGTGTGCAAAAAAGTCTCGATCATGGCGGCGAACAAGAGCCAGTTGTTGTAGTTCGGGATCACCACGCGGCACTGCTGCACGGCATTGATCACAAGCTGCTGCGTCATCGCGTCGAGATCGTACCAGAGGACACGCGGCGCACGCAGCATCCCATGCACCAGAAACGCCGCATCGACTAACGGTTGGCGGTTATCGTCAGGATGATCGCTGTCACCGGCAAAATTCATATAGTCCGGCGAAGCGGGATCGCAGGCATTGCGTAAACCCTGCTGCGCCCACCGCAAAACCTCATCGCGCATGGCCGCTTCGTCATCGTCCAATTCCTCGGCTTGCAACCAGGGCGCGACTCCGGCCAAGGCGCGACCAAACGCTTCAAGATGTGACACATGCGCGCGCGTGCGCGGGTGCGCAATCTCGACGGGCATTCTTGCTTTGAGTTCGTTAGCGGCCAATGCGCTAAACAAGGGGCGAACGACGCGGTAGAGCGTGTCAACCCAATAGGCGCGATCTTGTAACCCGATCATTCCGCCAACTTACCCCGGAACCGCACATACAGCGCGTAATCAACCTCGGTGCGGCGCGCGACATACGTTTCTGTACGCGGGGCAAGACTGCGGCGCTCCGTTACGCGATCCCCAACCAGCAGATCGAACGCATCCGATCCCGCGCCACTGCCATAACTGACCATCAGCACGCGATCTCCCGGCTCCGCATGATCGAGCACATCGGTCAGGCCGAGCATACACGATCCCGCGTAAACGTTGCCGACCAAGCCGGATAGCAACCCATGCGCCATCTGTTCCGCCGTAAACCCAAGCATGGCCCCGGCACGCTGCGGGAACTTCACGTTAGGCTGGTGAAAAACCGCCCAGCGATAATCGGCGGGAGTCGTGCCCATCATATCCATGAGGCGCTGCGCCGCGCTGAGGGTATGCTGAAAATAGGCCGGTTCGCCCGTGAAACGATCCCCATGACTGGGATAAGTCTGGTTCGCGCGCCGCCAGAAGTCCGGCGTATCAGTCACAAATGAATAGCTGCCCTGCACCAGTGCGAGACTCTCTGCCGCCGGACCGATCAAAAACGCCGCACCACCC
>JAFGJA010000383.1 GCA_016929355.1 Anaerolineae bacterium
CACCCATCCCCAACAGGTGAGCTATTTTCCCTGGCTGCCCGCCGCGCCGTTACTGGTGCGTTCCCCGCGCGATCTGAGTTACGCGCTAAGTTAACTTCACATCGTATTCGTTGATTTTACGGCGGGAGGTCTATGCCCGGACCTCCCGTGCAATGGTTATTCCCAAATTAAGGAGAAACACACATGCGTTGGGGATTGAATCTGCCGAATGTCGGCGCGTGCAGCGATCCGCGCGTGCTGGCTGATGTGGCCTATGAAGCCGAACAAGCGGGTTGGGATGGCGCTTTTGTCTGGGATAGCCTGTGCGCTGAGATGAAAGACCCGCCGAACCAACATGTTTGTGATCCCTGGATTGCGCTGGCAGCGATGGCAATGCGCACCGAACGTATTTTGCTCGGCCCGATCATCACGCCGATCACGCGGCGGCGGCCCTGGAAATTGGCGCGGGAAACGGTTTCGTTGGATCATCTCTCGCGTGGGCGGTTGGTCTTGCCGGTGGGTTTGGGCGCAGTTGATGAAGGCGCGTTTGCCAGGGTGAACGAGGAGCGAGATCGCAAACTGCGCGCGGAACGGACGGATGAAGGACTGGAAATTCTGACCGGATTATGGAGCGGCGAACCGTATAGTTTTCAGGGGGAACATTATCAGGTCGATACCATGACGTTCCTGCCCACGCCCGTTCAATCGTCCCGGATTCCGATCTGGGTAGTGGGCGCATGGCCGCGTATGAAATCTATGCGGCGCGCTGTGCGCTATGATGGCATATTGCCAACTGTGATGAATGACAAAGGCGAACATTCAATGCCCACGCCCGATCAGATTCGGGAAATGAAAACGTACATCGACACCAACCGCACCCTCACCACGCCCTTTGATATTGTGTTGGAAGCCGAAATTCCCGGCGACGATCCCGCAAAAGCCGCGGCTATTGTCAGGCCGTATGCGGAAGTGGGCGTTACATGGTGGCTGGAATCGGTCTGGTGGGCTACCTATCGCACACCGGGGAATCTGGATGCGATCCTGTCGCGGATCAGGCAGGGGCCGCCAAAGTTATAAATGTGGTGATCGGCCTCACCCCCAGCCCTTGCTCCATTTGGAATGGAGCGGGGGAGTCAGGCGCAGGATCAAGTCCCCCTCTCTGGCTTGACCGGAGAGGAGGATTTAGGGGGTGAGGCCGATTAGCTAAGTCACCTTGAAAGTATGAGATGACTCATGGCGTGTTAGCAAAACCGTCGCGGGTAATTACTTCGCGTAATCTACCGCGCGCGTTTCGCGGATAATCGTCACCTTGATCTGACCGGGATACTGCATCGTTTCTTCGATGCGCTTGGAGATGTCCCGCGCCAGACGTGAGGCGGCGAGATCGTCAATATCATCCGGTTTGACCATAATTCGCACCTCGCGCCCGGCCTGGAGTGCGTAACTTTGCTCCACGCCCTTAAATTCACGCGCAATGTCTTCCAATGCCTTAACCCGGCGAATGTAAGTATCCAGGCTTTCGCGGCGCGCACCGGGCCGTGCCCCGGAGATCGCATCGGCGGCTTCCACGATCATCGCTTCGACGCATTCCTGTTCTACTTCGTGGTGGTGGGCGGCGATACAGTTTACGATCTTGCCGCCAACGCCAAAGCGCTTCACAAAGTCCGCACCGATTTGGGCGTGCGTGCCTTCGATATCATGATCGATGGCTTTGCCGATGTCGTGCAGCAAGCCACCGGCTTTTGCCAGCGCCACATCTGCGCCCAACTCTGCCGCGATCATCCCGGCAATATGCGCCGTTTCAATCGAGTGTGAGTGTTGATTCTGGCCGTAGCTGGTACGGAACTTGAGGCGGCCCAACAGCTTGAGAATTTCGTTGTGCAGACCGGGCACACCCGCTTCATACGCGGCGCGTTCGCCTTCTTCACGCACTACGCGATCCACTTCTTTTTGCGCATCGGAAACCAGTTTTTCGATCCGCGCTGGGTGGATGCGCCCATCCAACACAAGTTTTTCCATTGCGCGGCGGGCGACTTCGCGCCGCACGGGATCGAAGCTCGAAATCGTTACGGCTTCGGGCGTGTCATCAACCACCACATCGACGCCGGTAGCCTGCTCAAACGAGCGAATGTTGCGCCCGTTGCGCCCGATGATGCGCCCCTTCATTTCGTCCGAGGGGAGCGGGACAACGCTCACGGCGATTTCGTTGACATGCTCCGAGGCGATACGCTGGATGGCGATGGCGATGATGTCGCGCGCGCGATTTTCCGCGTCCAGCTTGGTTTCTTCTTCCACCTCGCGGATTTTGCGCGCCATATCCTGCCGCGTTTCTTCCTCGACCATTTCCAGCAGCACGTTACGCGCCTCGTCACGAGTCATTTCCGCGATCCGTTCCAATTCGGCACGCTGTTCGTCGTGCATGGTATTGATCTCGTTCTGGCGTTTGTCGATTCGGCTCTGGCGCTTATTTAAGTTTTGCTCGCGCTGATCCAATTTTTCATAGCGATCATCAAGGTCTTCACGACGCTTCTGCAAGCGATCACTTTCGCGTTCTAATTCGGTCCGGCGTTTGTTAGCGTTGTTTTCGGCTTCTTGTTGGATCCGCAGCGCTTCATTTTTGGCATCCATGATGGTTTGTTTGGCTTGACTTTCCCCATCACTGATGATGCGTGCGGCCTTCTCTTCGGCTAAACGCTGCTGGTTTTTACCCTGGGTGTTTTGGTAAACCAGCAAGCCGCCAGCGCCCAACGCGATACCAATCGCCAGCCCGACCAGGGCTAATACGATTTCCATTCGGGGCTACTCCTCGTGTACAAAAAATTCCGGTTGGTCTTCTTCGATTTCATTGATTAATTGGTCAATCACATCGCGGACGATGTCGTATCCGAAGCCGCGCCGGGTCAAAAACGCGCCCAGCTTGTTTCGGAATTCATGTTGTTCCAGCCCGCGCAGCCGCCGCAGGCGTTCTTGTGCGGCACGATAGGCGGAATCATGCGCCTCTACATCTGCCAGAGCGGTTTCGATGATGGCATCGGAAACCCCTTTCTGGCGCAGTTCATAACGCAAGGCGCGCGGCCCACGCGGTTTGAATCGTTCGCGGTCTGCGATCCAAAACCGGGCAAACGCCAGGTCATCGACATAACCCAGATTTGCCAGTTTCTCCAGCGCCGCATCGATTACCGGCGGAGCCACATCATGTGTTGCGAGATTGCGACGGATTTCAGTGGTGCTGTAGGGGCGGCGGGCCAACAACCGCACGGCCCGATCAACGGCCAGGGCCAGCGCGTCAATGTCACGGAGCGCTTGAATTTCATCTTCAGCGAGTTCTTGCCCCTGGCGCAGTTTCGCAGCTTCCAGGAGCGGCAGCCCGAAGGCAAATTCGCCATCGAGATACACACTCACCCGCTCCGTGTTGCGCTTTTGGACCTCAAGCGCTGTAATCGTCCGGCCCATGTGTTACCCCAATAAAAAAACAGCCGAAAACCACCAGGCCACGGCTGTTATAGGATTAGGTCTGTGTATAGGTGTCACTGCCCGTCAGTGGTTCGTTCATCACTGAGGGGGGCAGAACTTCTCAACTGAGCGTTCTCAGTTCATTTAATGGACATCAAACCAACTGAACGGCCTCGTTAACGGGTCGTTAGTTGGCTGAACCATGTTATTGAATTCGCTACCTGACCTGGAAGCTTGCTTGATGATGTTGAGCAAACGTTCGGTATTCCAGGCCCTTTTGGGTTAGCCCGCACCAATGAACTGGCGGGAATACTGTCTCAAATAACATCCCTATCAACGGAATGCAAAATTTAACCCCAGTCGAGTTCCACAGATCAACCGTGGCACATTTCATCTATCGCAATGTATCTATATTATGCACTGGACTCCACAATTGTACAAGCAGGATTTGCTTGTGTGTGACGACTAGAGCATACTCTTAGGTAAATACCATGAGTCGAACTCGCTCAAACATACATAAAGGATTCGCTTTCATGGCTGCGAAAGTAGAAAAGGGAACTGTCATTTTTCGCCGTTGGGATCGGCATGTGGGCCTGGATGAAACGTCAACGGCGTTTTCATCCCTGGATGATCTGTTTGGACTCTGTTTGCAGGCGAATGATCCCATGTTAGTGGATCGCGTAATCATCGAAGGCAAAGATGCATCCGGCACGCCGCGCACCGTTACGTTAGTTTTTCAGTCGGTTACGATCTCAGATCGGGGCGAAGCCGAAGACTAATGGAGAAATTAATTCAAAAACGCCCAATGTAGGGGCCGACCAACGTGTCGGCCAAGGGCGAACGCGAACCAGAGATTCGGATTGGTTCGCCCCTATGCAATCAGGCGCAACCTACTTCATTTCTCCATAAAATTGCCAAACCTCATGAACGCGGCAACGCCACCTCCAACGCTTCCGGCAAACTCCGCACCGGGATAATTTCCGCGCGATCCGGCAGATCGTCTTCCTGACGGTAGGTTTTGGGAACCAGCACGCGCCGGAAACCGAGTTTGGCGGCTTCGCGGAGGCGCGTCGTCGTTTGACTCACGGCGCGTAACTCACCGCTCAACCCGATTTCGCCCACAAACGCCATATCCGCCGGAACCGGGGTATCCCACGAACTCGACGCCACCGCTACCGCAATGGCGAGATCGGCGGCGGGTTCGTCAATTTTCAGGCCGCTGATCACGTTGATGAAGATGTCTTTTTCGTAGAGTTTGATGCCGACGCGCTTATTCAACACGGCTGTAATCAGCAACATCCGGTTGAAGTCGATGCCGTTGGCGGTGCGGCGCGGATTCGGATATACGGTCTGGCTGGCGAGCGCCTGGACCTCGACCAATAACGGGCGCGTGCCTTCGAGCGTGACCGCGATGGCGCTGCCGGGCGCATTAACCACGCGCTCCGCGATAAACGCTTCGGAGGGATTCGCCACTTCGACCATGCCGCGATCTCGCATCTCGAAGACGCCGACTTCACTGGTAGGACCAAAACGGTTTTTCACGCTGCGCAGCAAGCGGTACGCCTGGAAGCGATCCCCTTCGAGATACAGCACCGTATCGACAATATGCTCCAACACGCGCGGCCCGGCGATCACGCCCTCTTTGGTTACATGCCCGACCAGAAAAACCGCGATCCCACTATTTTTTGCTAATTCGCGGAATAAGCTGGAACATTCGCGGACCTGACTCACGCTGCCCGCCGATGACGCTTTGCTCTCGATGTAGGTCGTCTGGATCGAGTCCACGATCAGCAAACGCGGTTTAATATTTTCGACATGCGCCATAATCGCGCTGATTTCGGTTTCGGTGACGAGGTAGAGATCATCAGCTTTTACACCCAGGCGTTCGGCGCGCATTTTGATCTGGCGCTCGCTCTCTTCGCCGCTTACGTACAGGACCGGCCCGGCGATGCGTTCCATATCCGCCGCGATTTGCAGCAGCAGCGTGCTTTTGCCGATGCCCGGATCGCCGCCGACCAGAATCACGCTGCCGGGCACGAGTCCGCCGCCCAACACACGCGAAAATTCCTCGACGGGTACGGGATAGCGATCCCCGGCTTCCATCGTGACATCGCCCAGCTTGACCGGTTGGGATCGCGGTGTGCTGGCAGCTTTAGCGGGTCCGGTTTTGGTTTCCGGTTCTTCGATCACTTCGATCATCGTGTTGAATTCGCCGCAGTTGGGACACTTGCCCATATGCCGGGGGGACCGGCGTCCGCAGGTCTGACATTCGTAATATACGCGCGCTTTCGCCATGTGAATCAGGCTCCTTGACAGTCAAATTTAGTTTCACCACAGAGACACAAAGAACACAGAGAAAATCAAGGTAAAAACAGGAGAAAATCTGAATTTGCATCTTGGGTGGTGGTGTTTGTTGAATCAAGTGTAACGCGAACAGGTGTTCGTTGCAAAGCAAATAATGAGCAGAGGGTGCATTTCACGAAAGTTCATATAGGGGAGCACCAATGTGTGCTCCTCGTCGCGCGCCACACGGCACAACTGCGCCGGGCGGACACGCTGGTCCGCCCCTACCCCAAAATATGTGAACTAAATTGAAATGCATTCATGAGCAAGCCCAAAAACGGATCGCGCGATCCGGTTAGACCTTTAACGAGCCACGAAATCCCCTGGCGGCATAATAGGATTGCGCGCCATTGTGGTACACGAAGACATGATCGTAGCGGCGATCCGCAAAGAGCGCGCCACCAAGTTTTCGAATCGCCGCCGGGGTTTGCAGCCAACTCGACGTTTTTGTATCGAACTTGCCCAGTTGTTGCAGGGCGCGATATTGATCTTCCGTTAAAAGCGCGATGCCCATGTCGGCGGCCATATCCAGCGCGCTATTGTCCGGCTTAGGTTGTTTTCGGGCATCCAACGCGGCCCGGTCATAACACACATTGCGACGGCCCGTAGGACTTTCCGGCGAACAATCATAAAAAATGTATTCGCCCGTCGTTTCATCATGGCCCACTACATCCGGTTCGCCGCCGGTGCGTTCCATTTCATAAAGTGACCACAGTTTATCAGGGTGTGCGGCCAGCCTTGCCTGGACATTAGCCCAGACAAGGTCTTGATGGCGATTCATGTGGTGCTCAAAACGAGCTTGTAATGTGCTGAGTAGCGCTGCGCGTTGTTCGGCTGACAACTCCATCGCGGATTCCTTTTTATGCTTATCAACGAAAATAGTACGCATGTTCTACAAGAGCATATACTATCGTTGCGTTGTTGCCAACCTCCGCCTAATTGTTGATGCGCGAATCGCCCGGCCCAACTTCGTATTGATCCGCCCAGGGTACGTAGTGGCTGTGGAATTCCTCTTTATCAATGATGATCTGATCATCCTGATAAACCGTGCGCCAGACGTACACATCCGAGCCACTGATCGCATAATCGATCTGGCGAATTTGCCCCAGCGCAAGGTCTGAATTCGCGCGGTAGATCGGGGAAGGGGCGGGCGTTACGTTTTTGACGACTGGCCCCTCTTTGACCACGCGGCGATTCATGCTCGTGCTGTAGAATTTCCAGGTCAGCGCATTACCCGCCGGATTCAGATACGTTTCGATCAACAGGTAATAGGGGGTATCGTTCATGAAGCGGAAATCGACAATGGGCGAATAGACGGTAGCATCCAGCCCCGGTCCTTCGCCTTCCTCATAATAACCGACACGGTAGGCGTGCGGGACGCGCTCAACAATCGGGTAGCCGCCGTAAAACGCGGTCTGGAACGCAGTCGTAGCGACCTGACACACGCCACCCCCGACACCCGTGATCGTCTGGTTGCCGACGATGATCAGCGCTTCCTCATAGCCTGTTTCGAGACTCACATCACCAAGCCATTCGTTAAATGAAAACACGCTGTTGGGCGGGATCACGATGCCGTGAAAATTCGAGGTGGCGACTTCGACATTGGTCCGGCGCGAGGCGGTAGAGCCGTAAAAATAGGTCGTTTTCTCGATCACCTTTTCGGTGATGCCGAGTTCTGCGGCGGTGGCGGTATCGCTAATAGCGGCGGGCACGTCGTAGAATACCAACGCCACGCGGCGATCTGCCGGATCGGGGGCGAAGATCGCGTCTGCGAACTGTGCGACAGTGGCTTCCACATCTAACGCGCGCCCGGTGATGCTGGCCTGGATCACTTCCAATTCGCGCGTGCTATCGTTGAAGACAAACCGCGCATTCTGCGGCGTGGTGGTCAGGTCTGGCGCGATCCCGTTCAAGAAGTCGCGCGGTTGGTCCAGGCTGATGCTGACCGTATAGCTGGCCGTACCGTCATCATGCGTGACCTGATCGATCACCAGCATCTCGGCTAAGGAATCGATCTGCGCGACCCAGGGGCCTTTTTCGCCGGTCATCATATAAAATTCCACCGGGGCGGAGAGCGCCAGATTCACCTGTTCGGCGGCGGCGTCGGTTTCCCAGACAGTCGGCGGTGTTTCATTGACGGTCAAATTAATGTCGCTGTGTGTACTGAAACGCAAAATCTCGCTGCGCAGCACGCTCAAGGTGGCGTCAATATCCACGTTGCGCCCGATCTGACTCGGCGGCGCAAGCGCGACGTTATCGCGGATCGTCAACGTCGAATCGACTACCGGGCGGTTGATATAGATGTTGGCAATATCGTAGAGAATCTGGTGTGCGTAGCTCTGGTTATATGTGACCACCGGCTGCACCGGGTAGCCGTTCATGCGGATATCGATCTGTTCCAGCACATTATCCAGCGTGCTGCCGCCGCGCCCGACCTCATACGCGGCATCGACAGTGGCTTCAATATCCAGTGCAACGCCTAACTCTTCGGCGGTGTAGGTCCATGTTTGATCGCCGTAACGGAAGGTGAATGTAGCATCTGCGCCATACGTAAATCGTTCGCGCAGCGCGGCAATCGCCTGTTGGCGGCTCATGCCGGTCAGGTCCACGCCAAACACGGTGGATACGCCGGGGTAAATTTCGCTCTGGTGCAGATATTCATAGCCCGTGACGATGATCATCAACGTGAAGCCTAGCAGCAGCACGCCGGTAATGGTGAGCAGCGTCAGCCGCAAAAACCAGGGCCGTTGGTGCGTCGCATACCGGTACTGGCGGGGGTAGGATACATTGGGAGTGCTCATGGTGTCCGCCTATTAGACTACCCCCTAAGTCCTCCTCTCCATCCAAGACGTGTTTATCTCGCTGATGCTCGATAAAACTATGGGGAGGGGGCAGGGGGGTGGGGCCGAAAAACACGATAACTTTTCCGAAGAAAACATAACATACGCTATCATGTATCCTAGCATGATTAAACTTGCCGGACAATCTGATCCACTTAGAGGAGGATTAAGACGATGGCACACAATTCCGATCCCCTGTCACCTGAATCCCCACACATACCACATGACGATTCCCGCCCGATTCCGCCGCTCCGTGAGGCACGCCGCGCCGCCATTCAACGGGTGTATGGGATGAAAGACACCGCCGCCAACCAACTGATCACCGCCGCCGAGAGTATCCGGGCCGAAGCCTACCGGACAAATGACGAGGTTGCCATGCGGCAGGCGCAGCAGCTTTCGCGCAGCCTGGAACGCGCCGCCGTGTATCTGCACAGCCACACCTTTGACCAGATGACCGACGACGCCACAATCATGGTCCAGACTAAGCCCTGGCAGGCGGTGGTGATCGCGTTTCTGGTCGGGGCGATCTTCGGACGCAGTTTTCGCCGCCAGCCGTAGCGCTGCTATGCGCCGTTTCACGCACCTGAAACTGAGATTTTCCTTAACGTTTTTCGCTGTCTCGCCGGTGCGCGCGCCATCCCCCGGTGCAAATTGCATAATCGGGCGCACTGCGGTACGATCCCGCGCGATAGATGATGGGGGGCGCAAACGAAAATCGATGAATTTGGAGCAAACGCATGTCATACGACATTCACGATACGAACCCCTCTAAACCAAAAGATTTGGAGGCGCGGTTACGGGCCGAAGAACCGCCGATTATGGCGGAAGATACGAATCCATCCATTATCACCCGGCAAGCCTTGTTGGAACAGCCCGCCGCCCGCCACCTACAAAGCAGCAAAGGCAAAAGCAGGGGTAACTTACAACGGGTGGTGGTGCTGTTCGTCTTGCTCGGCGCAGTGATTCTGACCGGCGTTGAGGCGTATTTGTGGTTGCAATCCGAAGCGGATACGGATAAATCAAAAACTGTTGCGGCGGAAGAATCGCCCGTCGAAGCGGAAGTGATTAACGTCCCTGCCGAAACTGATGCATCATCAGAGGCCGATCCTAAACCCAGTGAGTTACCAGGCGAAACTGACCATCAAGATGTTCAGGATGCCCCAATTACGGATACGCAGGACACCGATCCCCCACAGATACAAAACACCAATCCCGCGCCAGCGCTCGACCAACAATCGACCACCGCCATCACCCCCCAACCAACGGCGGCGGCTGATGAGATCGCGGCGGCACTCTTAGCTGATCCCGCTGTCGATCCGCCCGCTAATGTGATCGTGCGCAATACGGCTCCCTTCACTTTTCGCACGGCAACGCAGCGCACCGAGATCATCCAGTACACGATTCAGTCCGGTGACACATTAGACTCGATTGCGGCCAAATTTGATCTGAAAGACATCTACACACTCATCTGGTCGAATGCGCGTAACAAATACACGAAGCTGAATCCCGGTACACAGCTCACGATTTTGCCCGAAGACGGTGTGTATCATGAAGTCAGCGAGCCGACCACCATCGCGGCGCTGGCGGAAAAATACGGCGTCACGCCATACGACATCATCGACGCCGACTACAATAATCTGTTTGGCTCCATGCCGGAAACGCTGATCCCGGCAGGCTTATGGATCGCGATCCCCGGCGGCGAAGGCGAGCGCATTAACTTTTTCACGCCGGTTGTGGGCACAACCTCATCCGGCAGTTCCAGCAGTTCCGGTGCATCTGGCGGTGGCGGATCGGTGATCGGTCAATATAACCTGTGGGGCTGCACATCCAACATTACCGGCGGATCACCGCCCGCGCTGCGCCCCCTGCAATACTACAAATTCATGCAAGGCTTTTCGCTGGGCGGACATGAAGCCGTTGACCTCTCCGGCAACGTTGGCGATCCGGTGTTCGCCTCCGGCGCGGGCACGGTGGCCTATGCCGGGTGGAACAATACGGGGTACGGCAATGTGGTCGTGATCGGGCATGGTTCCTACTTCAGCCTCTACGCTCACCTGAACAGCTACAGCGTTAGTTGTGGGCAATCGGTGAGCGCGGGCAGCGTCATCGGCACATTGGGCAATACCGGTAACAGCACCGGGCCGCACCTGCACTTTGAAATCCGTGACGCCAATTGGGGCGCAATCAGCCCGATGTATATTGGTTTCTAAGGCAAACAGGGAACATCTGTGAACGAACCGCGCTGGCCGGTGATCGGTCATGAATGGGCAGTTGAGCATTTGAGTCGTGCGATCCAGCATGGACGGATGCGGCACGCCTACCTGTTCACCGGACCCAGCCAGATCGGGAAAACGACGCTGGCCCGCGCGTTCGCTATGACGTTGAATTGTACGGGCGATCAGCCGCCCTGCGGCGAATGTCGCGCCTGTAAGCTGATCGCCAAAGACGGTCATCCCGATATTACGTACATCGAAGCGGAACAGGAAGGCGGCACGCTCAAGATCGATCAGGTGCGCGGCTTGCAGCAGGTCGTCGCGCTGCGCCCGTATGAAGCCCGCTACCGCGTAGCGATTCTGAAGCGCTTCCACGAGGCGAATCCCAATGCGCAGGATGCGCTGCTCAAAACGCTAGAAGAACCCTCGCCCAACACGGTCCTCATCGTGACCGCCAATTCCGCCGATAGTTTGCTCGCCACGATTGTCTCGCGCTGCCAACCGCTCCGCCTGCGCCCCCTGCCCATCGATACCGTGCGGCAAGCGCTCGAATGGCAGTATGACGCGCCACAGGACATTGCTAAAACGCTGGCGCAAATTTCCGGGGGCCGGATCGGGTGGGCGATTCGCGCCCTAGAAGACACTGCCGCGCTGGATCGCCGGATCGCCGCGCTGGATACACTAAACGAGGCGTTGCAAGGCAATCGCCGGGATCGTTTCAAACTGGCGGAACAACTCGCCAAAGACAAAGGTGAATTGTTTTATCTGTTGGAAGTCTGGATCGGCTATTGGCGCGATGCGCTGCTGTGCGCTACCGGGAGCAAAGTACCCGTCACGAACTATGACCGGCGCGCGACGATTGAGGAATTAGCCCATCACGCCGCGCCGGATCAGATCGAAGCCGCGCTGCTTGCCACACGCCGCACACTTGATTATCTGGCGAAAAACGTAAATACGCGGTTGGCGCTGGAAACGCTGATGCTGGATTACCCGTGAGTTAATGCCAATAACGCCTGTGCATACGGAGCAGGCTTCTGTAAACGGGCAGCAGTTATTGGTTGTTAGTGCTCAGTTGTTTGCCTTCAGGTGCGCTTGGCCTCCATTGGTTTTACCAAAAACCAAGAACTAAAAACTTATCCTCCCTGTGGCAAGCTGATATAAAACATGCTGCCGTGTCCGGGACCGTCGCTCTCCGCCCAGATACGCCCACCATGCGCCGTGACCAGCGCCCGCGCAATCGAAAGGCCCAAGCCCATGCCACCATGCCGCCGTGTCATGTGATCTTCAACCTGGTGAAATTCCTCGAAAATGCGCTCTAGCTGATCCTGCGGAATCCCCACGCCGGTATCCTTGACCGTGATCCAGATTGCGTTCGGTTTGCGCTCAAACGACAGCGTGATCCGGCCCCCACTCGGCGTAAATTTGATCGCGTTATACAGCAAATTGGTGAGCGCCATACTAAACTTGATGCGATCCACCACGACCACCGTCCCCACATCCGGCGTCCGCACCTCCAACCGGTGACTTTTGGCGGCGGCCATGTCCTCGACATCATTTTGGGCTTCCTGAAAAATCGCTGCCAGGGGAATATGTTCTTTGCTCAGTTCCGATTCACCGAGTTTCAGATAGCGCAAATTGGTCATATCCTCGATCAGATTGCGCATTCGAAGCGCGCTGTTCAGCACGGCGCTGGCGTGGGCGCTCGCTTCGCCCTGCGCATCTTCCTTAAGAAAGGTTGCGTAACCGAGAATCACGCTTAACGGGGTGCGCAGTTCGTGCGACGCAATCGAGATGAAATCGCTTTTCAGCTTGTCGAGTTGGTCGAGTTCGTTATAGGCGTTTTGCAACTGCTCAACCATCTGCGCATTGCGGATCGCTACCGCCGATTGTGAGGCCAAGACCAACATATTGCGCAGATCGGTTCGCGTCCAATCGCCCGCGCTCTTGTTGACCGCTTCCAAAACGCCAATCGGTTCGTCATGATAAAGCATAGGCACGCCCAACAGGGATCGCGTTTCAAACCCGGTTTGCGCGGCCACATCCCGAAAATGGAGGGGGTCGTCAGCCAGATCATTGCGCACAATGGGTTTGCCTTCGCGCAAAATTTTCCCGGCCAAACTCGCGTCAATGGGCACGGGGATGTTCAGCAATTCATCCTTGATACGGCTGCCGGATGTCGTTGCCACAAAATGCAATTCGTCCGAACGACTCTCATAAAGCATCACCGAAGCGGATTCCGCCCCGGTAATTTCCGCCGCGCGATCCATGATAATTGATAATAACGAGCGTAACTCCAGGGTTGAATTGATCGCCACGCTCACTTCAACCAGCCGATTTAACCGCCGAATCTCTTGTTCAAGTTCCGCAATGGAGTGTTTGTGTTCCGCCATGTGTTCTCTTCCCTTAACTAAGGCCCACTGTGATCGTACATGATCGCGCATGAGACAGCAATTGAGTTAAGTCTGTTCGACTTCATGCAGCGTGATCGCGCTCGCCACGACTGCCGCCGTTTCCGCCCGCAAAATGCGCGCGCCCAACGTCACCGGGATCGCGCCCGCATCTGCCGCCACCGCTATCTCGCGTGCTTCAAACCCCCCTTCCGACCCGATGAACAATGCGATCCGTTTTTTCCCTGGCAAGTGAACATCCCGCAAGGTCCGCGCGGACGCTTCCTCCCAGGGGATCAAGGCGCGATCATACGTCGCTGCTTCGGTGATCGCCTGCGCAAACTCCACCGGATCGGTGAGGTCCGGCACACGCCCGCGCCCGGATTGCTCCGCCGCCTCGGTGATGATGCGCTCCCACCGCGCGATCTTGTTATCCTTCACACTCTGCACAACGGTGCGCTGCGAGATCACCGGGACAAACCGGCTCACGCCGATCTCGGTGCATTTTTGCAGCACCCACTCGAAATTATCCTTCTTGAGCAGGCATTGATACAGCGTGATCGCGGCGGTTGGTTCGCCTGCGGCGGGACGTTTGGCGATCACGTCCCCGCGCACCTCGGCTTTTTCGACCACTGTTAGCTCGATCTCGTATTCCGCGCCTGTGTTGTTCAGGACAATGATCCGTGCGCCGGGTTGCATCCGTAACACGTTGCGCAATTGATGCGCGGTAGCATCCTGCAAAAACACCGTATCGCCGCGTATCCACTCCGGCGGGATGAAAAAGCGGTGCATGATAATCTATTCCCTTTCAACCGGACAATTCGCCGGATTGCAGTAAATCACAATCGCCATCTGATGCCAGTAACTTACATCATCCGGCGGCAGATTTTCGCCCGGCCACCACATGCGATCAAAGCGCGCCAATTCGATCCACTCGTTTTCGAGCAGATCGCGCACACCTTCCTCCACCGCCACAAATTGATCCGGCGAAAGTGACGGATCGCGCAGGGTGACGAACGGCCCCGCATCCGAATAGACCATAATCGGTATATCAGTTTCGGCGAGTTGGCGGGGCAAAACGCCATGTTTATACGTTTGCTGTACCTGATAATCCAACGGATCGATGGGCACATTATACGCGCCTAACAGGTGAATTCGTGTGCCGCGCGGGATATTGGCGTAAATCCACGCCTGCGCCTTAAGGCGGTTATCGAGCGTATCGACCCGGTACACAAACAGTACGGATACCAGTAAAGGCCACGCCAGCAGCACGATCAAACTCGCCGCGATCCAGGCGCGCGCATATCGGCTTTGACTTACCCGGCGTAATTTCCACAGCCGCGCCACGGTATAACCCGCCAGCAGCGCTAACGGCACGACCAACGGAAACAGCAAATTCGCCTGCAAACGGATGCCCGGCAGCGCCAAGACCGTATAAACCAGCATATAAACCGCCAGCATTCCGCCCAGCCACCCCTTGCGCCAGCACAGCGGACGATCTACAGATCGCCAACCACGCAGCGTCAAACCGAGTCCGATCAAGGCGGCAATTGTCACACCCGGCCCGACGGACATCAGTACCACATAGCACCAATGAATGTAGATCGAGGGCAGGCCGCGTCCCGCCGAAAACCCCGATCCGCCGCCTAATTCACGATACCATTCGAGAATATCGCGTATCTGGTTGATCACTTCGCGCGGCGCTAACACGATCCCCGGCGTGCCGAGCGCGAAGCCGAGCGGCATCATGATCGCGCCGACGATCACCGGCAGCCAGCGTCGATGCTGCCACCAGGCCGTGACCATCGCCAAACCTGTGATCAGGCCGATCACCACCGCGTTATAGCGCGCCGCCATCGTCAAACCAACCATCAACCCGGCAAAACCGTACACGCTCCACAGGGGCCACCGCGCCGGGATGCGCCCGTACAGGACGATCACGCCCATTAGCAGCGCTGCCGTTGAAAAGAGGGTCGTTTCCGCGTTAGGCGTCGCATAATGCGCGTGTTGGACCATTAACGGCGCAATCGCCACTGCCGCCGCCGCGATCAGGCCCGCCCGCCGCCCAAACGCGATACGCCCGGTCTGGTAAGTGAGCGCTACCGTCAGCAGCGAATACAACGCGGAGAGATAACGCGCGGTCACATGCAGCGCAAACGGCGCGATCTCGCGGTCCCCATACGCCAGATCGTGCGGCCAATTTTGCGCGCCCGCCGCCCAAAACATGATCATATTGCTGTAGATGTTCAGCGATGGATTATGGAAATAATGCGGATTCCACTCGTGATTTAGCAGCATCCGGTAGGTAAGACCCACATACGCGAATTCGTCGGGATGGTAAACGGTTTCGGGATTCAACCAGGCGTTTTGCTCGGTAGAAGGCGAATAATCCGGGCGTGGATTGCCCGCCGCCAAGCCTAAAATATATAACGCCGCCGGGATCAGCAGCAGGAGCGATACCCCAATAACCCATAACCGGGATCGGTTCATTTGCTTTGTCCTAACAATAGCCACGCACACGCACCAGAGCAAAATAATACCAGATGTAGACAGGCAATGTTATAATCGGGCGCGTGTAGTCGGAAAAACCAATCTCTCAATTGAAGGCTCTTATGACTCAAACCTCTCGTTCACTGATTCCTTTTGCCTCGATCCGCGCTGCTGTCTTTGATATGGACGGGGTGCTGTGGCGCGCGGCAACGCTTTTGCCCGGCGTGGCGGAATTCTTCGCCTTTTTGCAGCAGCATGACATCCAAATCGCGTTTGCAACCAATAACAGCACCAGCACGGTTGAGGCGTATGTCAAGAAATTAAGCGGCTATGGTATTCCGGCTGAACCCCACCAGATCATCACTTCCGCCGTCGCCACCGCAAACTACATGCACCACCATTATCCCGCCGCTACCCCATTGTATATCATTGGCGAAACCGGGATTCGGCAGGCGCTCGCGGAATATGGCTTTGTCGTAGACCCGGATCAGGCCCAAGTGGTCATCGTCGGCATGGATCGGGAATTGACTTACGCCAAGATGCAGGTCGCTACCCTGTTGATCGGGCGCGGCGCAGCCTTCATCGGCACGAATGGAGATCGCTCATTCCCTATTCCCGAAGGGATCGCGCCGGGATCAGGAAGTATTCTGGCGGCAATTGAAGCGGCGACTGATGTTGCGCCCATCGTGATCGGCAAGCCGGAAACCGCCATGTTTGACGTTGCGCTAGAACGGATCGGCGTCACACCGGAACAGGCAGTGATGATCGGCGACCGGTTGGAAACGGATATTTTAGGTGCGCAGCGTGCCGGACTGTATACCGCGTTGATGCTGACCGGCGTCACCTCGCCCGAATTAGCGGCCTCGTCCGAGATTCAAGCGAATGGCGTTTTCGCGGCGCTGCCGGACTTGCTGGTGGCCTGGGAAGCGGCTTTATAAGCTGGTTGTTTAACACCCGGTCTGATGCTAGTATTCAAGTAACCGAACGTATCGAGGAACCACGAAAGGAACATAGCTTATGAATCGGGGTCGGCGGGGCATAACAAGCTTGATGATCGTGGTGCTATTGGGCGCTGTGTTGGCCGGTCCGATCCAGGCCCGCGAACCCGCCCCACAAGACACGGGTTACATTATCAGTTACCAGACCGAAATCATTTTTCCGGTGGCGATCAGCTTCAGTGTCATCGCCGCGATTGAACAGGATCAGATCGAAGCCGCGACGCTGTCGTATTTCCAGCGCGGCACGATCCTGGCAACCATCGAACTCGATCTGGATGAAGCGGTGCTGCAAACCACTGACGTATATACCCAGATGGTCTATTTGCTGGAACTTGACAGCGACGCTGCGCCCGTGCCATTTGAACCCGTCAGTTACCGGTGGGAGATCGTGACCCAGGATGAGATCGTTTCAATGGTCAGCGACGAATTTACGTTCGAGGATCAATCGCGCGGCTCCTGGCGCGTCGCCGGACGCCCGCCGGTTGTCTTGCATTGGACCGATTGGGGCATGGCCGGGGAACTCATGCGCAACGATCTGCTGCCAGTCTACACGCTGCTCGAACAAAACACCCAGCGCGCGTTAGATTTTCAGTTCGTGCTGTACGATACCAACACGCGCTATTGCCAGGAAATCACCGATCCCACTACCGAAGAAACCCGCCAGGTCGTGATCTCGCGCCTGAATGGGACTGAATTTCCGTGCTCTAAAGCGGAATTTGCGTCGTTTTATACGCATGTCGGACTCGTTTTCCTGGAACGCCCCAACGCCGGGTATACGCCAACGCTTGATGCGCTGACGCAGCACATGACCCAAGCCGCCTATGCATTGGTCTGGGAAAATCGCTTTGTCCCGGCCTGGTTCCGCGCGGGCATGGGGTTTATCTATCGCCAGCGCTCAGCCCCCGAAATGTTGAGCACCGCGCGCAATGCCGCCCGGATGGAAAATTTGCTCGCCATCGAAGACCTATCGGCAGCGCTGCCAGATACGGCCTCACTGCCCGAACAAGATTTATGGAACGCCCAGAGTTACCTGTTAGTGCTCTATCTGGTGGATCAATTCGGCGCGGAAACGGTCTTTGATCTGGCGCAAACCGCCGGGGAAGGTGATTTTGAGGGGGCGTTATTTGCGCTGATCGATGGCGATGATCGCGTCTTGTGGGACAACTGGTATCACTGGCTGCTGTGGGAAGAGGCCGATGCCGCCGTTACCTGGACGCCCTACGCCAGTCAGGTAAGCAATTGAGTGATGATTTCAGAGGAAACAAACAACGCTTGACAGATTCAATCTACGATCTTACGCTCCGCGATCTCACGCAGAAGATCGAAACCTGGGGCGAACCCGCGTATCGCGCGCGGCAGGTCTGGGAATGGCTGTACCAGCACAAAGTTACCGGCTTTGCCGCGATGCGTAATCTCCCGCAAACGCTGCGCACCCGGTTGGAGGAAGCGTTTCACATCGGCGGACTCGTCCCTGTCACGGAACTCCATTCGACAGATGGACAGACCATTAAACGCTTGTGGCGATTGCCCGACGATCAACTGATCGAAAGCGTGCTGATGGAATATGACGGCGTGCGCCGCACCGCCTGTATCAGTACGCAAGCGGGCTGTGCGATGGGCTGTGTCTTCTGCGCCACCGGGCAAATGGGCTTCGCGCGGCATCTCTCGGCGGGCGAGATCGTGGAGCAAGCGCTCATTTTCGCGCGCCAACTCGAAGCCGATGGGGATCGCCTGAGCAATGTCGTGCTGATGGGCATGGGTGAGCCACTGCACAATTACGACGCGACCCTAGAAGCTATCGCCCGTTTGAATGATCCGGCTGGCTTGAACATCGGCCAGCGCCACATCACGTTAAGCACAGTGGGGTTAGTCCCGGCGATCCGGCGTTTTGCTGACGAGCAGTTGCAAGTTGGTTTGGCGATCAGTTTGCACGCGGCCACCGATGAGGCGCGATCCAAATTGCTGCCGGTAAATAAACGCTGGCCGCTTGCGGATTTGTTGGATGCGATCCGTTACTACATCGATCAGACCGGGCGGCGCGTCACGTTTGAATGGGCGCTGATCGCCGGGGAAAATGACACACTGCAACAGGCGCACCAATTGGGCACACTGCTGCGCGGCGTCAAATGCCATGTGAACCTGATCCCGCTTAATCCGACGCAGGGTTACGGCGGCCAACCCCCTGATCCGGCGCAGGTCGAAGCGTTCCGGGCCACGCTGCACGACTACCGGATCGGTAGTACGGTGCGCGTGCGGCGCGGGATCGATATTCAGGCGGGCTGCGGTCAACTTAAAGCCGACGTGCTGCAACGCTAGTCATCACACCGGAGAATACATCATGGACATTACGGTACGTTTTTTTGCGAGTTTGCGCGCGGATGTGGGCACGAACAGCACAACCCTGCATATTCCCGCAGGAGCCGATCTGACTGCGTTAGTCGAGCAGGTTGTCACGCAGTATCCCCAGTTGGCCGGGCATCAAGCCATGTGGCATTTTGCCGTGAATCATGTCCATGCTGAACCGGATACCGTGTTACACGCCGGGGATCGCGTTGCCATTTTCCCCTATGTGGCGGGAGGATAAATTACATGAACGATGAACACCGCGCCCGTTTAGAACAATTTCGCCTGGAACGCGAGCGCCAGAACAAGCGCATTCTGGAGTCCGGCAATCTGGAAATTAAACGGTTCTTCAGCCTGGATGGAGCCGCGTACCGGGATGGCGCGCTGGATGCCAAAACGAAAGAACTGCTGGGGTTGGTGGCCTCAATGGTGCTGCGCTGCAACGACTGCATCGACTATCATCTGATCCAATGCGCGTCATTGCAGGTGAGCGAAGCCGAACTCATCGAAGCGATGAACGTTGCGTTGATCGTTGGCGGATCAATCGTGATCCCGCACTTACGCCACGCTTTTGATACGATGGATGTTTTGCTCGCCACAGATGCAAACGCGGATGATGCCCCATAACCTTACGAACTGGCGGGAATCCAGAAGCCAAACATACTCCCTTTGCCGGGAGCGCTTTTGAAATAGACATGGCCTTGATGGTGTTCAATTGCCGCTTTAACGATGGACAAACCCAGTCCCGTCCCGTCAATTTCTTTGGACTGGCGAGCGCGGTAGTAAGGTTTATAAAGATCGCGCTGCTGATCCGGCGGAATACCAATGCCGTTATCCTCGACTTCAACCGCCACCGTTTGAGCAAACCCATAGGGTTTGGGATACACGCGCACGGCGATCTTGCCCCCTGGTGGCGTAAATTTGATGGCATTACCTAACAGGTTGACTACCGCTTGTTGCAATTGAACGGGATCGCCATGTGTATCCGGTAAGGCGTCAGAGCAATCTACTGTTAACGTGTGCTGTCTGTCAATTACATCCGCCTGAACCATCTTCAAACTCTGTTGAATCAGGCTGGGCCAGTCAAGCGTTTGTGCCGATTGGTGTTGGGCTTCAATGCGCTCCACCGACAGAATATTGGAGATGATCTGTTCCATATCAAACACCGCATCCGCGATTTGCTCGTGGATTTGAAACTGCTGCGCCGTGAACGCCGTATGCCCATTTTGTTTGAACGAGGTGACCGCTTTTTGAAGCCGCATCAGGGGCTTACGCAGATCGTGTGATGCGATCCGTATCATTTCCGACTTGATCCGTTCCAGCGATTGCGATTCCGCAAATAGACTGGCATTCTCAAACGCAATAGCGGCTTGTTTGGCAAAAGGTTGGATCAATTTGAGGTGGTTCGCATTGTAAAAATGGCTGACTTGCGAATCAAGCGAGAAAAAGCCAACCACTTTCCCCCGCAAGACAATCGGCGCACCAAGCCAGGATTTGACCCAGGCGGACTCGGCGCGGTAGATCCATTTTTCATCTTCATCTACATCGGGACATACATACGGATCGGCAGTTGCCACCATAATCTGAAAAATAGGCGATTTCTTAAGAGGAAACGTAATGCCTTTTATGCTGTCCCAACCAAACCCCATCTGTTCATACCCCATGCCCACCTTAATACGGGCGACATCATTTTTGATCAGCATAATGTTCGCCGAATCATAGGGCACAACCCGCTTGGCTTGTTCCAGAATCAACTGCAAAACTTTTTCCAATTCCAACGTGGAAGTCAAAACCATGCCCACTTCGCGCAAAGTATCAGCAATTTCCCGTTCATGGCGTAAATTTTCCTCAACATAGTGCCGCTTGATCGCGGCGGCGACGCTGGACGCCATCAGCTCCAAAACCGATATTTCATCCGATAACCATTGGCGATCCGTGCGCCCATCGTCAAACCCGATAAAGCCCCAAAATTCATCCTGCTCGATAAAAATAGGCAGCAAGAGCAGCGACTTTACATCAAACTCCTTCATAACAACTTGAGCCGCCTGGGGAAAATCGGGCAGGCTGCCCACGACGATTTCCTTTGCTCTTAGCGCGTCATACCAATTTTCTAAACCGGCTACCTGCCATTGTAAGTCGTGCAGATCACGAAGTCGCTCTGCGTAAGCTGTCCCCAATTCGGTCCAAAAGTAGACCTGACTGATGGCCGGTTCACCCGAAACCGGATGAACATGACTCCTAAAAACATAACTGCTGGTAGCCTTGACAGTTTTGCCGACGAGTTTAAGCGCCTCATGGATGGCGACGGTTAAATCATCAGCCGCCAATAAACGATTCGCCGCCTGTGCCACAATTGCCAGCAAAGTTTCCTTTTTTTCCAGGGCTTCCTGCGCCCGCTTTTCCAGGGTGACATCATGCGCAAACACCGCTAACTGGGCGACATTACCTTTACCATCAAAAAGCGGGTAGAGGGTGGTCGAAAAATGCAGACCATCTGTGTAATCATCGTCAAACGTATACGATTGGCCGGTGCTAAAAACGCGCTCTGCATAGATTAACTGTTCAGCCTGAATAGGCGCAGGCATATTGTCGATAGCGCATTGTCCGAGCAAAGCATCGACACTTGTACCAAAACGACGCGCCCCGGCTTCATTGATGGCTAAAATCGTATGGTTCCGATCAACCAGAATCGCGGTATCATGCGGGGCATTCAGCAGCGTCCGGGCGATTTCTTCGCTTTCGCGTAGTTTTTCCTGCGTGCGCATCCGCACAATGGCACTGCCACTATAAAACGCGATGGCTTCCAACGCATCACGGGTCGCATCATGAATAGCATCGCAGGTAAAGTTTCGTGAGGCCAGATTAATGCAGCCAATAATTTCTTTGCGGTGGCGAATTGGAACCATAATAAAAGCGCGTAAATGCTCTTGCAGACCGATGTCATGCGGCGGAACCGGTAAGTCTGGATAATCATTGTAAATGGGGTCGCCGCGCATGATGATCTGAGTCTGGGCAGCATCCGGCGGATAAAACGAAGCCCGTTTGATAAATACCTCGGATAGTCCGCGTTGTTCCAATAAACACAATGCGCCGTCTTGTGAATGATCAACCAGGTAAATGCCCCCACAATCCATCCCCGTAATCGCCAATGCGGTATCTAATACCAGGCCCAGGGCATCATCCAAACTAATATCGTCGCCGAGTTTGGCGCTTAAATCCCGTTGATGGCGCAAGACCGCTTCATTCCGCTTGAGGTCCGTCACATCACGCACCACCGCAACAATTTCATCGGGAAGACTGCGGGCAAAACTGGCTTCATAAAAATGCTGTTCTGTTTCTTCGGCAATCTGATATTCCACCGACTCCGGCTGTCCTGTCTGGATCACTCGTTCGATGACCGGCATCACAATTTTCGTGACATGCGGCGGCACAACCTCTGCCACATTGCGGCCAATGATTTCATCAACCGTTTGCGGTTCATAAAGTCCTTTTTTGCTGGGAATTTTAAATTCGACATACGTTCCATCGCGCTTGATACGGAAAAACAGATCAAAAATCCCCGCGAGCAGCGCGCGATAGATGGTGTAATGGTTGTGTAATTTGTCGGTCAAAGTCTGAATATCAGCCGTTAACGTCGCCGCACATACGATGCACGGCGTATCTTGAATCTCACGGCAGCCAAAGCGCGCGCTAACCTCATACTGAAAACCACCAGTCCCGGTTAGCTGCAAGGCATGTGCGGTTGGTTGGCAAAGGGCTTGGATACTCGTTACGGCACTTAAAGCGGGGTACAGATCGAGCAGGGTAAGTTGTGTGAGTTGATCGTGCGTGTAGCCGGTCAAGTGTAAAAGCGCGTCGTTCGCAAACCGGATATGATATGAATCGGTATCAGCCACTACTAACAACTCGGAAAGTAAATCAAAAATCAAACACGGGTCCAGGCGGTCTCGCATATTGCACCCCGTCAATATATATCTCTGCAAAAGAGTTCCCCGGCCAAATCAACCTGTGCGCTACCTAGCTAGCTCACATCCCACTTATCCTACCGATCATACCGTATAGCGCCGCCCAAAGTCGCTGGATAATGCGCTGAAAAGTCCTAATCTTTCATATCTGTAATTCACCCTGGCGGACTTGTAACCGAATAGTGTGTATATGTCCCCAAGCGTCTTATTATTTTTCCGCTTTATGATCAACTATTACCTAGTATACCGAATTCTTGCAATTTTTGTCATGCTTTTGCACAAGTTTGAGCATAGGCATCAATTTTGATCGCTGCTATAATGGGCCTCATGAACAAAGCCCTGACACAACAACGTATTCGCATCACCTTTGGCAAACACGGCGCGCTGCGCTTTGTCGGCCATCTCGATCTCTCAAAAACATGGGAACGCCTGCTACGCCGCGCCGAGATGCCGCTGGAATATACGCAGGGATTCAATCCGCGCCCGCGTATCCAATTCGCCGCCGCGCTGCCCGTTGGCGTCACCAGCGAAAGCGAATACCTGGAGATATGGTTAACCGAACGCCTTGACGAACCGTTTCCCGATCAGTGGATCGAGCGGTTGCAAACCATGAGTCCGCCCGGATTACGCATTTATACGCTGGTTGATATACCCGTGCGGGATCAATCGCTGCCCCAACAGGTGACAACGGCTGAGTATGTGATCACGATCACGGATCAAGAAATCAGTCGGCATGATGTGCAGCAACGGGTCGCAGCAATGCTCGCTGCACCAACTATCGAACGCCTCACGCACAAAGGCAAACGCTACGATCTGCGCCCGCGCATTCTCGATCTGACAGTGAATGAGGCCGGGGAATTGATCGCGCATCTTTCCTCGAACGAACGCGCCAACGCCCGCCCTGATGAATTGATCGCGGCGCTTGGCTTCGAACTAGGGCAAGTCCACATTCACCGCTACCGGTTAAATCTCGATAACGACGATTAATGAAGAAAACATATCGATTCCGTGTGATCATGTAGGGGTGAACCAATCCGAACCTCTGGTTCGCGTTCACCCTGGGCCGACACGCTGGTCGGCCACTACGTGGGACGCATTTATATTGTTTTTTCCACAAAAAACGCCTCTCCAAATTGCAAGAGGCGTTTGTGTTATTGACCAACCAACCGGGCGTGTTAGTCGCAGCAGACCAACCGGTCCATGACCTTAGCCAGCGCTTCACGCGGCGGGCGCAGCGTTTCATTCGGCAAATGGGCCAACGGGGTTTTAACCATATGACTGAGTTCCGGCAGTGTTTTTTGTGTTTCATCGACGTAAATCAAGCCGGTAATGAATTGTTCTTTCGCGCGCGCCTCTTCCAGTAACTGCATCGCCGCCAACCGGTTCGTGGGATCGTGTTTGGTTGGATCGAGTTTCTTGAGCACCACATGCGATCCGTCGTGCATTTCAACCGCCTGAACTTGCCCCGGTTCCATCACGTCAATGATGATCGGATCGTACATCGGGATATAGGTAATATCCTGCAAGGATTCCTGATGCGACTTCCCATAGGGGTAGCTTTTGGAGGATGTTTCGTGATTGTTAAACGTCACGCACGGACTGATGATGTCCAGCACTGCCGTCCCTTTGTGGCTGATCGCCGCTTTGAGCAGTTCACGCACCTGAGTGGGATCACCGGCAAAGCTGCGCGCCACAAATGACGCATTATCGATCAAGGCTTCCATGCAGATGTCAATCGGCGGCATTTCGTTGATCCCGGCGTATTTGAGCTTCTGCCCAATATCGGCGGTGGCCGAAAATTGGCCTTTGGTCAGCGCATAGACGCCGTTGTTTTCGACGATATACACAATCGGCACATTGCGGCGAATCATGTGTTTGAATTGACCTAGGCCGATACTGCCAGTATCGCCATCACCACTCACCCCAACGGCGATCAGGTCACGATTAGCGGTGGTTGCGCCGGTAGCAATCGAGGGCATCCGCCCGTGCAGCGCATTAAAACCGTGTGAGCGCCCCAGGAAATAGGCCGGGGACTTGCTCGAACAGCCGATACCGCTCAGTTTAATGACATCATGCTGGTTCAGGCCCATCTCGTAAGCGACAGCGATGATCTGATTCGAGATAGAGTTATGGCCGCAGCCCGCGCAGAGCGTCGAGGGACGGCCCTTATAATCGTTGCGTGTGAGTCCTAGTTCGTTTGTACGAGCACCCATCTTCGTTTACTCCTGTTCCAATAAAGCGTTGACCATCCAGCGCGGACTGAGCGGCATTCCATCGGCAAAGGCCAGCGACACAATCCGCCCGGCCAACTCAGGATATTCCATGCGCAAAATCATCGCCATTTGCCCATCCGAGTTATTTTCCACCACGTAAATCCGGTCATGGTTGGCAATAAATTTGCGTGTCACATCGTTGAGCGGCAGCGCGCGCAGCCGTAAATAGCTGGTAGCAAGCCTGTGTTCGGCCTGCAAGCGATCCCGGCCTTCGATGACACACCCATCGCTGGTCCCGTAGGCAATGATCCCGATCGCCGCGCCCGCCACCTGATCCACTACCGGCTGCGGCACTAGGCCGCGCCCCGTATCAAATTTGCGATTCAGCCGCGCCATATTCGCCAGCCAATCTTCGCTGCGTTCGCTGTAGATCGCGCGTTCATCGTGGCCGGTTCCACGCACAAAATAAGCAGCCAACGGATGATCAGTGCCGGGCAAGGTCCGCGCCGCAATCCCGTCACCGTCTTTATCTTCATAGCGCCAGAATTTGCCCTCGCGTTCAATATCCTCGGCGGTGACCAGTTTGCCCCGATCCATCGGCACATCGGGATATGCAAAGGGTTTGCTCATCCAGAGATTCATGCCCAGATCAAGATCGCTCAACACAAAGACTAACGTCTGAAGTTGTTCCGCCAGATCAAACGCTTTCCAGCCAAATTCAAAGGCTTCGCTGAGGTCATTCGGGAATAAGACCGGGTGTTTGGTGTCACCGTGTCCGAGGAAATACGCGGCCAGCACATCCCCTTGCGAGGTGCGCGTGGGTAGGCCGGTGCTCGGTCCCATACGCTGCACGTTCCAGATCACCGAAGGGATTTCGGCGAAATACGCCAGCCCCGCAAACTCGCTCATCAGCGACATACCGGGGCCAGAGGTCGAGGTCATGGCGCGTGCGCCAGCCCAACCCGCGCCGATCACCATCCCAATCGCGGCTAACTCATCTTCGGCCTGCACAATGGCGTAGGTCGCATCGCCCGTGTTGGGATCGGTTCGCATATCAGCCAGATACGCGCGCACCGCATCGATCATGCCGGTGGAAGGCGTGATCGGATACCAGGCAATAAACGACACCCCACCAAAAACAGCGCCTAATGCACCGGCTGAATTGCCATCCAACAGCAACATACCATCTGTCTTATCCATCCGGGCCACTTTGAACGGATCGCGTTTGGCGAGATTATCCTGCGCCCACTCATACCCGGCCCGCACCGCCGCCATATTCATATTGATCGGCTTTGCACGCCCGCCAAAGTGGAAATCCAACGCAAACCCGATATCATCTAGATCAATTTCGATAATGGTCGCCAGCGCACCCACGTAGATCATATTTTCCACGTAGGATTTGAGATTACCGGGCACATCAAGTTCATCGATCAGGTCTTTGACCGGCAGCGCATAATATGTAATATCTTCCCGGTCTTCGCGGACTTTCCATTCACTGCGGTAAAGACATATACCGCCGCTCGTGACTTTCTGGACATCCTCTTCAAAGGTGTCGCGGTTCATCGCCACCATAATGTGAACATCTTCCATCCGTGCGATATAGCCATCTTTGCTCACACGAATCGTGAACCAGGTGGGTAAACCTTGAATGTTCGAGGGGAAAATGTTCTTGCCGCTAATGGGGATCCCCATGCGAAAGATCGCGCGGAGTAGCGCAGTGTTGGCGGTCTGGCTGCCGGACCCATTCACCGTGGCGATCATGATCTGGAAATCGTTTATGATCGGTTCGGGTTCCGCCATCAGCGATTCTGCTGGAGAACTCTGGACATCACTCATAATCTCGTTTTTGCTCCCTGCCTAGCTGTACAGTTTTTGATTTAATCTGATGCAGTACGGACAATGCGACCGACAAAGGCTATTCAAAAAAATGTGTAATTGGCGCTGACCTTTCTTTAATTTCTTTAGGCGATGGCTGATCTTGCTCCGGGCTGTAACGTAATAAGTTCATGTGCTCCTGCAAGGCCCGATGCCCCCCGTCAAAATCCCCGCGCGCCACACATTCGACCATGTGCTCGTGATAATCCCATACCTCGCGGTGATAGGAAATATCCGCATAGATCGCCAACCCGAAAGCTTGATAGGCGTCCCAATACGCCTGCAAAATACCTTGCACAAAAGGATTATCCAGATGCACAAAGAACATCAGGTGCAATGCGCGGTGTTCGTTGAAGGGCACTTCAATCGGGATGCGGTTGAGTTTTTCGCGGGCGCAGGCAACAAACTGGCGTAGCTTGGCGATTTCATCCGAGGTGAGTTTAGCAACCGCTTCGTGCCAGAAACTCAATTCAACACTGCGCCGCAGTCGAGAAAAATCCTGAAAATAGCCGCGATCCAGGCCGAGCGCATACAAGACACTGACGGTTGCCGCCGGACCAAAATCGAACGCTTGCACCTGGGTTCCGGTGCGGGGTTTGATCTGCACCCAACCGAGCGCACGAGCTACCGCTAATTCTTCACGAATTTTGCTCACACTGACACCCAGTTCGGCGCTCAACTCATTGATCGTCGGCAGTTTATCCCCGACCTCTAACTGGTGAGTGATGATGTAGCGTTGAATATCGGTATCCAGATCAGGCATCGGCCCAACTCAATTCAATGATAAAGTAACCCTTTGCCAATTCATCTGATCAATCTGATCAATCAGATGTATGGCATTGTACAGAGTATACAAAAACACCGCCCGGAACGCAACCAGTAAATCGCGTCGGGCGGTGTTTAGAAAAATATTCTTATCATTTTCTAAACAATAGCAAGGTTTTGTTTAGATCGCCAGCCGTGTTTTTAGTTTTTATGATCCGGCGCAGTCCACGCCACATACCGTTTGGGTTCTGAATCATCCGGCTGAGTCGTATCGGACGCAGCATCAGACGCGGCATCAGAGGCATTGTCAACCGCATCATCCGCGACAGATTCGCTGGCGGCAGCACGGGAGGTAGCGCCGTTGGGCTTGGGTGTAGCGGCTGGCGTTGTGTTGAATTTGATCGTGGTTCCCTTCGCGGGAACGGCGTCAACATCGCGCGTATTCGCCTCAATATCAATCGCGTTTTTGACCGTTTTCATGGTTTCGTTCATCACCCGTTTTTGCGGCGACAGATTCGTCGCCTGCTTCGCACCGATTCCGAATTCGCGCGCCGCGTCGATGAGTTCTTTGCCATCATCGCCCAGGTCCGCTTCGATCTCGGCCATCATTTGCGCCCAATACTGCCGCAACTGCCGCATCCACAGCCCCAATTGACGCGCCCACTTCGCCGTGTTTTTCGGCCCGCCGATCACAAACATTGCCAGCAACACAATCAGGACTTCGGCCAAGCCGACGCCAAAAATGCCTTCCATGATCTTTGTCCTACGCTCTATTCCGTCACGTCTTGTATTTTTTGTTCCTTGCTTGCCACGCCGATACCAACCAAAATCAGCGTTGCGCCCGCCAATTGTACCAGAACCGGCCATTCATTCAGAAAAATGATCGCCAACAATCCGCTGCCCACCGGTTCGACCAATGTCACAAGGCTTACATAGGCGGCGGGCAGATAGCCGAGCGCGTAGTTAAACGATGAGTGGCCGATCAACTGCGGGAACAAGCCCATCAGCAGCATCCAGAGATACGCTTTAGCGGGAAGACCCAACACTGGCTCGCCAGAGATAGCCACCGCGATCACCATCGTGATCGCCGCCACGCCATAAACCAGCCAGATATACACGACGACGCTCAACCGGGCGCGCAGATTGCGCCCGATGATCATGTAGATCGCCGCCATCAACGCCCCGATCAGGGCCAGACCATTCCCTAACAACGGTTCGTGGCGCGTTGGCGGATCGCCCACCTCACCACTGAGTCCGACCAGAATCCCGCCGCCGAGCGCGAAGATCAGCCCGATGATAATCCCGCGCCGCAAATGCTCATTCAGGAAAATCGGAGCCAGGATCGCCACCCAGAGCGGCGTCGTGGTGACGAGCGTCACACTGTTGACTACCGCCGTATATTCGAGTGACGTGATCCAGGTCGCAAAATGCAGCCCTAACACGATGCCCGATACCAGCGCCCATTTCAGATCACCAATGCCTACCGCGCGGACTTCGGCCCAATGGCGACGGATAACAATCGGGGTGAGAACCAGTGTTGCCACGCAGAGCCGCGCCGCCGCCAGCACCAGCGAGGGCGCGCCCTCATCTTGCGCCAGGCGGATAAAGATCGCGGCAGTCGATACAGCCAGCAAGCCAATCGCCAGCACGACATAAGGCCGCCAGTTGATCGCGGGGATGAGGTCCGGGTTTTCGGGTTGTGTTGTCGCGTGATCGGTCATGAATCCTCAAATAAGCGCGTGGGCTGGAAGTGCCCATTACGGCGGGGCAAAATGGCGCGCGCCTGTTGGTCCTGATTATAGATCACTTCCACCGGCATATTGTAGGAACGCGATAAGATTTCCTCGGTCAAGACCGTGTTTGGTGATCCCGCCGCGACGACACGCCCGCCTTTCATCAGCATGACCTGATCCGCGTAAAGCAGGGCGCTGTTGGGATCATGCGAGGAGATAATGAACGAAATCCGCTCATCAGCCAGCCGGGACACGGTTTCCAGCACGAGATGTTGGTTACGCGGATCGAGATGGGCGGTGGGTTCGTCAAGCAATAACACATCGGTTTGCTGCGCCAGCCCGCGCGCAATGAGCGTCAATTGGCGCTCGCCGCCGCTCAGATCGGTATAGGCGCGCTCACGCAGCGCAGTCAAGCCCACCGTTGCGATAGCTTCATCCACAATCGCGCGATCTGCCTGTCCTGGCACACCGAGAAAACTCAGATACGGCGTGCGGCCCATCAACACGACCTCAAACACATTATAGGCAAAAACCGGCGCGTGAATTTGCGGCACAAGGCCGACTCGCTGCGCGCGGTGATGGGCGGGCATCCGGTGCAGGTTCGCGCGCTGCTGATCCGCGCTGGTCAACCACACCTCGCCCGTATGCGGTTTGCGCACACCGCTCAGGATTTCGAGCAATGTCGTCTTGCCGCAGCCATTATGACCGAGCAAATACAGGATCGAATTGGCCTCAGCCGCCAGACTCACATCATGTAGCACAGGCTGATCGGGCACATAACCATAACTCAAAGCATTGGCTTGGAGGATAACGTTTGAATTTATTTCCATCCGGTTCGATTGACTCGCAGAATCACCAACAAAAGCGGCACACCCACGATCCCCGTGAGGACGCCGAGCGGGACTTCGCTTTCCCACTGCGTGCGCGCTATTGTATCGATCAAAAGCAAAAATGTCGCGCCCAACGCCATCGATGCGGGGATCAGCCGTTGGTGATCCGGCCCGACCAGCGTGCGCGCCGCGTGCGGAATCACCAGCCCGACCCAACCGATCACGCCGCTAATGGATACGGCAGCGGCGGTCATCAGCGAGCTAAACACGATGATCAGCAGTTTGAGTCGCACCGGATGCAGGCCGAGTGTTTGTGCCTCATTGTCACCGAGCGACAACACATTCAGCCGCCAGCGCACGCCCCACATAAAAACC
>JAFGJA010000384.1 GCA_016929355.1 Anaerolineae bacterium
CCCACGCGCCCAACACCCACAGCGCCAGCATCAGCGCCAACTGTTCGCCCCACACAAATTCGCCTAAAATGCGCAGATTTTCCCAGGTGGTGGCATACGTGCCCGGTGCGCCTTTGACGCCGGATTGTACGCGCTCGTGGTGGCGCAGAATCACGAGCAGCCAGGGTGTAAACAGCGCTACCCCAACCAGCACCGCACCGAGCAGCGCCAAACGATGCCGCCATGCGCCGCGCCAGACCAGCGTAACCAACCCCATCACGGCCAGGATCACTACGCCAAGATACACCGTATACAGCATCAAGGTCACGCTCAGCGTGAAACCCACCAGCCAGAGCGGGCGCGGGTGTCGCAGATAGCGCAGGAAAAAAAACGCCATCCAGCAAACCGCCATGATCAGCCAGCCATAGCCGCGAATCTCCTGACCGTAATAAACGGCCATTTGCAAGATAGCGAACAGCAGCGCCGCATAACGCCCGACCTGCTGACCCAACGCATCCGCGCCCATCCGATACACCAGGGCTGTCGCTACGATGCCGCTCATGATCGCCCAAAAGCGCAGCGCAATCCGCGAATCGCCCGCGATCTCGCGCCAGCCGCCTACCACAAACACATACAACGGGGCGTGTCGATCCCAGATTTCTGCGCGATCCAGGACCGTGTCAAAATCCAGATCGCCGGTGATCCACGTCATGAATCCCTCGTCCGTCCAGACGGGGCGATCCGCCGTGCCGAGGATGCGCGTTCCCGCCGCCAACAGCAGAATCAATGTAATCATCAGCAGGTGAGAAGCGCGTGTTGTGGAAGGGCGTTCGTTCATGTGATTTTCCTGTGGATCAGATTACTCGCTTGCGCACAAAACGCCGCCCTGATGCAATCACTATAGGAGCGACGTTGTGAAAATTGTTCGGCTATTGTACCATGCACAAGTGGATTAACTGAATGGTGTGAGGTAGGAACAGGTTAATCGCATTAATCGGAGAAATGGTTCACGCCGATGCGCAGCGCAGCCAACACTTGCAGCGCGCCCAAATTGCGCACATTAAACCCATACTGCAAATGCTCCGCATCAAAATAAGCATCCAGTTTATCCGGCGCGCGTGAGGGGTGAATCCCATCAGCGCTCAAACCGCGATCCGGTAAATCAATGAGCGCGGCATAATAATCCCAGAGCGGTATAGCGTTGGTCTGCGCGAGATAACGGATCGCATCATTGTAGGCGTGGATCGTCTCATCGCGCCGTATCATCGGCGGAATCGTGCTGATCACGGGAATGATACCTTGTTCAAGTGAGAGATCGATGATCGTTTGCATGTTGGCGGTGAATGTCGCAACCGGCACACCGCCCCCGGCGTCATTCGTGCCGAGCATGATCAAGGCGACGGCGGGTTTATTGATACGATATTCGCAGACAAGCGGCGCTTCATCATCCCGGCACGCCTCATTAAGCGCATGACCGGGCGTGAGCACGTCCGCCGAAGTCCAGCCCGCATAAGCGGCGATAGGTTCTGACCAGAAGGGACTTTCACCAAATCCGTTTGGCCCCGTGAAAAAATCGAGCGCGGCTTGCAGGTACGTATACTCCCCTAAATCGTAATCGGAGTTAAAATCGCGTAGATAGGCCCACGTATAGGTAATGCTGTCGCCCACATTCACAAACACGCGCGCATTATTCCCGCGCGCCTGCCCCGCCGCGAAAATCTGCCGCGCATGTGAGCTAATTCCTGACACCTGAGACACAGCGCCATTCGCTGCGGGCAGAGGGTGATCATCAGGATCACGATCTAGGTACGCATCGATCAGATAAATACCTGATGCAAACATCAGACTCAGCGCCAGAATCCACAGCCATCGCTTGCGCACAAATGACATACCTTATGCGGTTTAAGGGGCGTGCTGATACGTAGGGGCGAACGCGAACCTGTGGTTCGTCATGTGTCCGCCCAGGGCCGACACGCTGGTCGGCCCCCACAAAAGCCATGTACTGAGTTCCGCCATCGTGTACTAGACGTAGCAACCCCTTACCCTAACGAGCTATCCGCCGGAAAACCTTCCTCCCAGAAGGTGAACAACTCACCCACCGAGCGCCCCTCATGATTGCACAAAATCGCATCGCCAATGACCGAGGCCACCGATTGCACATGCAGCTTGTGAATCCCTTCAACGGCATCCGGGGCATAGACCGAATCGGTGCAAACAATCTCGTTCACACACTCGATCCCGTTCAAGGCATCCACCGCATTATCGGTGAAAAGACCATGCGTGCAGGCCAGGCTGAATTCTTCCGTGCCCTCTTTTTTCATGGCTTTGACAATTTCGACCATGGTCCCACCGGTAGCGATTTCATCATCGATCACAATGGCGCGTTTGGGCACATAACTGCCCGCCCCCAACACCGCCTTGATCTCGACGCGCTTATCATCCAGGCGGACCTTGCTGCCGATAGCGAGCGGCACGCCGAGCGCTCCGGCGAGTTTGGTCGCTTGTTTGGCGTAACCCACATCCGGCGATACCACCACGGTATCGCGCAAATCCTGCTGTTTAAAATAATCGACCAGCACGCGGAGGCTGGTCAGATGATCGAGCGGCACATCGAAAAAGCCGTGGGTCTGGGCGGAGTGCAGCGTCAGCGCGATCACGCGATCTGCCCCTGCCGTTTCGATCAGTTGGGCGAGTAACTTCGCCGCAATGCTAATGCGGGGGGCATCTTTTTTATCGGCGCGCCCATAGACGTAATACGGGATGACAGCCGTCACCCGCGCCGCATCACCGTGCCGGGCAATATCGAGCATCATTAACATCTGCATCAGGTGACGATGCACGGGATCGGTCAGCGATTGGACGATATACACATCTTTGTTACGGACGCTTTCGCCTAACTGCACGCGCAGCGATCCATGACTGAAACGCTTGGTTTGGGTGGGACGCAGTGAAACGCCCAGATAATCGCAAATGCGCTGGGCGAGGGGTTCGTTGGACCACCCGGAGAAAATAAACAGGTCTTCGCTTGACAAGCCTAACCTCCTAAACTCTGTGCATGTTATATCTCCCATATCCCCTACTTTACCCAGCCATCGACAATCCGCCAATGCCAACTTGAACGAATAGCGCGCTTTCATGGCTACCCGGTATAATTCTTAATGCATTCAACGATAGATCATGTTCGCTGGTTAATTCCTTACCCTGAGCAAGAGATCGGAGGGTGAGGGATGACATTCGGGGGAAAATTGATGACCGTCCGCACAATTAATTGGGCCACCGATTACGAGGCCATCCTCGACCACATCCACGCTGTCTATGGACCGGAAGATTACGATCTGCTGGCAGCGTCTTACGGCTCCACGCCCGGTTTTAGCGACACCGATTGTTTTGTGATCGATGGCGACACTAACCCGGATACCAGTGAAACCGAGATCGCCGCCCATGCCATGATTATAGAACGGCAGATTCAGATCGGGCCAACCGCGCTGCCCACCGCCGAGATCAGTTTGCTCGGTGTAACGCCCGCCTACCGGGGGCGTGGCTATGAACACCAACTGCTCAACGTGATCCACGAACGCATGAGTGATCGCGGCGATGTGTTCGGCTTGAGTTTTGGGCAGCCGGACGTATTCGATCCCTGGCGATACGAATACGCGACGGGCCTCTACCTGACCAGCTACGAATCCACGATCACCACCGAACAAGCCGCCCG
>JAFGJA010000385.1 GCA_016929355.1 Anaerolineae bacterium
CATGATCTATGCGGCCAGTGTTCATCTCATGCTTCGGCGTTTGGCGCGTTTATCAGATGATCCTTGACCTTTTCAAATGGCCTCTGAGCGCGGCGGGAGTCTGTGTGGCTGCGTATATTCCAGGTTTTCGTAGGGGCGGGCCGCCCTGGGCCGACACGCTGGTCGGCCCCTACAAAAATCGCTATCGTGTGCTAGCAACCGCGCGGCCCACAGCCACCGGGACGCAGTGTGCCAATGGTATCGGCGTTAATGGTGATCAGCGCCGATTCAACGGTTAATTCCACTGCTTCGCCGTTCAGATAGGCTAGCGCCGTTTCCACACTGGCCTGGCCTAACGGTGAAGGATCAGCAAAGATAGTCGCTGCCAGCTTGCCCTGTTCCAATCCACTTGACATATCCGGGTTGGTCCCAATACCGACGACAACCAGTTGCATCCGGGAAATGTCTTTCGCGCTGATCGCCATCAAGGTGGTGTCGTCATCCAGGCTCACGATAGCATTGAATTCGGCAGCGTCCAGCGCTTCCAAAATCATATCTAAGCCCCCGTCAAAATCGAGGTCAAAGACGTTGACGGTGGTCACGGCGATGTCCGCGCAATTTTCAGCGATATAGGCTTCAAACCCGGCGCTGCGCTCGGCCATGATGGATGCCGCCTCGTCTTCGCTCAGGCTGACCACTTCCAGCACTGCCGCCACATCTTCCTCGGAGGTACAAATCGCTTCGGCAGCCAGTTCTCCGGCATGAACATCGTTAATCGCAAACTGTCCGGCAATGTCGATTGCAGCGTCTTCCGCCAATTCCAGATCGCCCACCACAAACACCGGCACACCGGCTTCGTTGGCAAGTTCAATCGCGGCCACACTGCCCGCCGGATCGGTGGGGCTGAATAACAGCGCGTCTACGCCTTGATCAATCAGGGCTTGGACATTGGCTAATTCAGTTTCCAGATCGTAGTCCGACGTTAATACGACCAATTCGGCCCCGGCTGCGTCGGCGGTTTCTTGTGCGCTGGCGCTCATTGTTTCATAAAATGCACCGGTTGTGACTGGGAGCGAGACTCCCAGGGTGTAAGCGTCATCACTGGCTTGGACGGGGATTGCCAGAGCGATTAACAGCATACTGATGATTAAATAGATTGATTTACGAGCCATCTTGATCTCCTTTACATACCTTTACAGGATACTTCCCTGTCTCTATCATAGAGCCTTTGTCGGGAACATGGCAAGCTATCTCTATCATGCCATTAGTCGTTAGCTTGCGGTTAAACGGGTTTGTTATCCTCGAAACATTAGTCAAGACACGTCGCATCAGATGGTTCGTACCGGTGCGCGTCAATCCAGGCATAGATACGGTCCAGCGTCATCGGCGTCGCATCCCAGCGTTGCACGGTTCCATCACTCGCGCCGGAGAAGATCGTTGCGCCATCCATGCCAAAGGCGACGGTGTTGATTTCGCCACCATGCGCCAACTGGCGAATCACGGTTTCAGAGGCGATATCCCACACGCGCAGCGTGCCATCATACGAACCGGATACGATCTGGCTCCCATCCGGGCTATACATGGCCTGGAAAATGCTGTCGTTATGTCCGGTCAATTCGTGGAGCAATTCGCCAGAACCGGCGTCCAGAATCTGGATGGTATTATCCGCCGTTGCCAGCACTTGCGAACCGTCTGGGCTGAAGTTGATTCCGCCGAACTGACCGTTTTTGCGCCATAGTTCAGCACCATCGGTCAGATTTAACAGGACCAACGTTTCATTTTGTGTGCTGCGGGTCAAGACCTGCGAACCGTCGGGGCTGATCGCAATCCGGTTGAGTTCGCTATCCTGGGCTTCGCCGGCGTCATCCAGAATGGGCCATGTATGGACCAGTTCCCCCGTTACCACATCCCACACGCGAATTGTGCCATCACCCACGCCCATCCCGGTCACAATGTACTGGCTGTCCGGGGTGAATTTCACGCTGGCCGCATCGTTTTCAAATTCGGCTACGCCAGTCCAGGTGAGCAGTTGTTCGCCGGTCTGCCAGTCCCACAGGATCATGCCCGTATCGCCATTGTCGGTTGAAACCACCCGTTTTCCATCCGGGCTGAAGGCTGTCGCCATGATGCCGTAGGGAACCTGCAAGGCGGCTTTTTCCTCGCCGGTTGTAATATCCCAGACACGGATCATATTATCGCTGTTGGTGCTTGCCATGAGCAGCGCGCCATCCGCACTGACATGGACCCAATCCACCACGCCGGTATGTCCCTCGTAACGCTGGATTTCGCTGCCATTGATCAAGTCCCACAGCCGCATCGTCCCATCATTGGACGAACTGAGCAGTTGTTTCCCATCCGGGCTGAGGGTGATTTGGGCGATATAGCTACTGTGTCCGACGAAAACATCCAGTTTGTTGACGAGATCGCCCGCTACATCCCACTGCCAGAGCGTAATGTTATTATCGGACCCGGCGGCGAAGAACTGCTGGCCGTTGCGCGTAAAGCTCAAGCTGCCGTAATATTCCTGGCCGGGGTTGAAACTGGCGAGCACTTCCCCGGTGGCGACATCGAACAGGAAAAAGCGATCTTCGCTGGCGGCGAGCAATTGCGTGCCGGACGGATTGAACGCCACCGCACCGATGACCTTCCCGTCCGCCTCGAAACTGCGAATCAGTTCGTAAGTCGTCACGTCCCAGAGTTCCAGGCTGCCATCATAGGCTCCCATCACGATGGCTGACCCATCAGGGCTGAAGGCCGCAGTTTCCAGACCAAACACGGACCAATCCTCATCTGCGCCAATATCGACCTGGACTTCAATGTCTTTTTCGACTTCTTGACCGGTTTCGGGATCGGTTTCGGTGACAGTTTCAATCTGCACTTCGGTATCGGCAAAAACATGGAGGAGTTCGCGTTTTTCGACATCCCACAGCATGACCGTATCATCCCATGAAACCGAGAGGGCCAACGCACCGTCCGGGCTAAATGCCACGACACGCACCTGATCCCCGTGATCGTTAAATACGTCCAATTCATCCCCAGTAGCCACGTCCCACAAACGGACAGTGGCATCGGCTGAACCGGAAATTGCCAGCGTCCCATCCGGGCTGAGGTCTACCCGGTTCACCCAGTCCTCATGTCCGGTAAAGGTGTGCAGTTCTTCACCCGTTGCCGCATCCCACAGTTTCAGTGTGTTATCGCGCGATCCCGACAGAATCAGCGCGCCGTCGGTGGAAAATACCCCACTGCGGACTGCCGCATCATGCCCTTCAAACACGCGCACCGTGCCGGGTGCGAGCGCCACATCAAAGAGAATATCCTGTGAGGCAAGCGGCGGATCGGTTAGTTCATTGGCTTCCAGGGCGCAGACCAGCGCTTTTTCGTTATTGTCATTCTGGTACGCCAGCAGCGAGGTAGTGGAGAGATTCAGACTGCCCGCTATATCGGCTTCGCGTTCGGCAATAACTTTTTGTTCGTTAGCCACTTCGCGCTGATCTTCGGCTTCCTGGTAGCTCAACAATGCCAGTCCCGCTAACACCAGCGCGATCACGGCGGCTGCGGCCATCACAATGGCTAACAGGCGCAGCCGGTCTTTGGCTTGTTTTTCGAGCCGCGCTTCGTGTTCCTGCCGCGCGCGTTCGGCGGCTGCGAGGCGTTCGCGTTTGGCAACGCTGGCTGCGACATAGTTGTTTTCTTCGGGCGTCAGGGCAATCGAGGCACTTTCGACCAACCCTTCAAAGCGTTGCAGCAGGATGCCGTGCGCCAGCAAATCATCGGCACGTTGGTGCTCGATCCATTCTTCAAACGCTTGCTGCAAGCGGCGCTGCAAGAGCAAATCTTCGCGGTTGTCATCCAACCAGTGGCGCAGCCGTTCCCATTGCCGGATCAGCGATTCGTGCGCCACTGTCACGACGGGCATCCGGGTATCAGGATCGCGGTCTGAGGTGAGCAGACGCGCTTTGCTCCATTGATCCAGCAGGTCAACGACAAAATCGCTGTCCTCGATCAGCGACATTAACTCAATTTGCTGCACACGGCGGCGCGTGTCGTCGCCACTGTCGCTGATCGTGACCAACCGCAGGAAGATTTGCCGCAGCACCTCCTGCCCGGCAGCGTCGGTGGCTTCATACAGTTCGTCCGCGCGGCGGGCCAGCGCCCCCAACACCCCGCCGGTTTCCCGGTAGGCGGCTAAGGTCATCACATTGTCGGTGCGGCGCTCGAAAAGTTCGGTCAGCGCGTATTGCAGCAGGGGCAGCGCGCCTTGCTGTTCGCCCAATTCAGATACAATCTCGGCCACTAATCCCGATTCAACGGATACGCCCGCGTGTTCTGCCGGGGCGACGATGGCTTCGCGCAGTTCGTCATTGCTCATGGGCAGCACAACTTCATTGCGTACCCGGACCAGTTCGCCAAATTCGGGGTAGAGCAGGGGACGATCATAGAAGTCGGCGCGCAGCGTGATCAACAGCCGGAAGGGGCAGTCCAGATCGGTGACGGTGGTTTGCAGCAGGTTCAAGAAATGGGCGCGTTCGTCTTCATGTTGCATCTGCGTGAAGACTTCTTCGAACTGGTCAATGGTCAGGACCAATCCGCTGCCGCCGCTCTGCGCGAGAATCGCTTCAACGGCCCCGACCAGCGCGCGTTCATCGGTGCGGAGTTGATCTTGCAAATCAGCCGGGGGATTAACCGCGATGCTCAACAGGGCGGCATCCAATTCGCGGAAGGGGTCTGCGCCGGGTTTCATCTCGATCATGTACCACCGCTCAGAGTTACGCAGCGCACCTTGCCGTAAACGCGGGATCAAACCCGCTTTGACCACGCTCGATTTACCACTGCCGCTCGGCCCGATCACCGCCAGAAAACGACTCAATTCAACCGGTTCGCGCAGCCGGTCCAGCAGGCGCTCAATCAGGTCTTCGCGCCCATGAAAATCAGTGGCGTCGGCTTCTTCAAACGGCTGCAACCCCTTGTATGGGTTCACGACTTCGGCGGGCGGGACCACGATCACGGTTGCGCCGGAGATCGGCTTGGTGATGACCAGCATATCGTCGTCAGTGGCTTCGCCCGCTTTGTCTTGGACAGCAGCGTCAATATCAATCGTGATGGGGGCGTCAATGTCAATCGTTTTGACCCCACCCATCCGCAGCGTTTCAGGGACAATGTCGATGGTGACTTCAGGGCCGGACGCTCGTGGTTGGACAACCGGCGCATCCATTCGGAGCATGGCGCGCCGGAACTCATTAGCTAAATTATTGGCATCCTGATACCGATCCGCCGGGTCTTTGGCCGTTGCGCGCTGCAAAACCAGATCGACATCAGCCGTCAGATCGGGGCGTAAGTCGCGCACGGATGGAATCGGTTCGTTGATGTGTTTGAGCAGGATCGCCATTAAGCCTTTGTCACCCGTGAAGGGCGGCTGGCCGGTCAGAATTTCGTACATGACAATGCCCAGGCTGTACAGGTCCGATTGCGCCGAAACAGGATGACTCTGGGCCTGTTCAGGAGCCAGATAAAACGGCGAACCGGTCAACGTGCTTTCTTCCTGCTCTTTGTCGCCCGGTTCGTCGTGCAGATCGGCGGTGGTGGTGTCGGGAATAGTTTCGCGCACGTCTTTGGCGATGCCGAAGTCCGCGAGAAAAGCATTACCATCGTCATCAAAGAGGATGTTGTCCGGCTTGATGTCACGATGGACCACGCCGCGCCGGTGGGCGGCGCTCAAGGCCGAGCCAATCTGTTCGACGATCTTCACGGCGATGGTGTTGTCGATTGCACCGCGTTTGAGGCGCTGGCGCAGACTCCCGCCGCGCAGCCAGCGCATAACGAGGTACGCGCCGTGCGGATCACGCCAGTAATCGTACAGTGTGACGATGTGGATATGCTCCAGGCGAGCGACGAGCTGCGCTTCATATTCAAAGCTGCGGATGAAGTCGGGCTGATTGGCATATTCGGGCAAAATAATCTTGATGGCGACATCGCGTTTGATCAGGGGTTGGTGGGCGCGATAGACTGCGCCGAACCCACCGGCCCCGATTAATTCGTGCAGATCATATCCTTTGATTGATTGACCACTTAAATCTGACATAAAGCGAACCCACCTAAATATATGGAATATATTGGCTCAAACGGGCGGAACGGGTTAGTTTAGGGGAGATATGCATCCCTTCCCCCTATAGTATCATGGGAAATGCGAATAAACGCAACGTAAACTTGTTACAATCTAAATTATGCACGTTCGGCTTTTGATCGTATGTTAGTAAAACCTTTTTGAGCGGTTGCGAATGGTTCAGGTTTTACCGAAAACTAATAACTCGATTTCATTTGCAGCAGAGTGGTTCAAACCCAAAAACGCATCATTTTAGTTATTGAGGAAATTTCAGCATGACCACGAACTTAGATGTCTTTTTTCGTCCGCGCGGGATTGCCGTGATCGGGGCCTCCCGTGATCCGCAAAAATTGGGGCATGGCGTGGTGCGTAATCTGGTGAATTACGGCTACGATGGCCCGATTTATCCCATTAATCCGAAAGCCAATACGATTTTTGACCGGCGCGTGTATGCCCGCATCGCTGACGCGCCCGATCCGCTTGACCTGGCGATCATCATCGTGCCCGCCCATAAAGTGGGGCATGAACTCGAACAATGCGGCGCACGCGGGATCAAGGCGGCGATCATCATTAGCGGCGGTTTCCGCGAGGTTGGTCCAGAGGGAGTCGCGCGTGAGCAAGCGGTGATCGCGGTGGCGCAGCGTTACGGGATGCGCTTGCTTGGCCCCAACGGGATCGGCTCGATTGACACACATACACCGCTTAATACCACCTTTGTGAAAGGGATGCCGGTCCCTGGCGGGATCGCGTTTTTGTCGCAGTCAGGCGCGGTGTGCGCCGCCGTGATCGACTGGGCGCGCGGGGCGGGGGTTGGCTTTAGCCGCCTCGTGAGTCTGGGGAATCAGGCGGATGTAAACGAGGCGGAGATGCTGACCGTCATCGGGCAGGATACGGATACGCATGTGATCACGGCGTATATCGAAGGCGTTTCGGATGGGCAGGCGTTTATCGCTGCCGCGTCCGACGTCGCGCGCCGGATTCCCATTTTGGCGCTAAAAGTTGGGCGTGGCAGTGGCGCGGCACACGCGGTTGCCAGTCACACGGGCGCACTCGCCGGACGCGAAGAAGCGTATGCGGCGGCGTTCCGGCGGGCGGGGGTACTGCGGGCGGGCACGATGGAGGAATTGTTCGACTGGGCGCGTGCGCTGGCGTGGCAGCCGTTGCCTAAAGGTAATCGGGTCGCCATCCTGACTAATTCGGGTGGTCCGGGCATTCTGGCGTTGGACGCGCTCGAAGCGGCGGGGATGCAGCTTGCGCCGCTCACCGACGAAACCAAAGCCTATATCCGGCAGCGTGTCCCGGCGGCGGCAAGCGTCAAAAATCCGGTGGATATTCTGGCGGGACCGGGTCCGGCGACCTATGCGCTGTGCCTGGATGCGCTGCTGACTGATCCGACGGTGGATGCGGTGGTGGCGATCACTGCGCCGCAGGACTGGTTCGCGCCGCTCAGTTTAGCGGAGGTGATCGGGGAATTTACCGGGCGCGGCAAGCCGATCCTGGCGACGATTATGGGGCTGGCGTCGGTCAGTGATGCGACAGCCGTCTTGCACCGCCGCCATATTCCGAATTTTGCGTTTCCCGAACGAGTTGGCAGCACATTGGCGGCGATGTGGCGGCGGCGGCAGTGGTTGGATGCGCAGGAGCATACTGCCGCCA
>JAFGJA010000386.1 GCA_016929355.1 Anaerolineae bacterium
CGTAGGGGCGAACGCGAACCTGCGGTTCGTCATGTGTTCGCCCTGGGCCGACACGCTGGTCGGCCCCTACATGGGGCCACTTTTAATTGTTTTCTCCATGTCTCGGATGGAGAGGGGGATTTAGGGGGTGGGGCCAGTTTTTACCCTACAACGCCTGCGCCGCGATCACGATCACCAGCACCGCCCCGGCGATCAATTCCACTATACCCACCAAAATAGTCCCCGTGATCGGGGGGCGAATCGCTTCGGCCAGAAACGCATAACGCGGGTCGCGCGGCGCATAATACACTTTGACCGGTTTGCCCACCGGATACCGTTCCACCAGGGCGCGCACCTTGCTTTCGAGGTTCGGGGCGCGATCCGTGAATTCGGGGTTGGTATAGGTGATGCCGTTGACGGTATGTTGAAACGTGATGCGCGGCGTATAAGCGTGTGAATAATCGGGATCATCAAACGGGGCGTTATGCACAATCTGTGAATCGATGATCGTGCCGGTGGTCGTCGGCCACACGCGCCGCGCCGCCGCCTTGCGCCACACCTGCCACGCCTTGATAAACTGCCGTCCGGCCAAAACGATCATGGAAATGCCTGCCAACAACGGGCCAAGCGTGCTGAGTCCGGTCATGGGAATCGCCTCCACTTAACCATAGCCTGCGTGTATCTTAGCGGTTAAAATGCTAACCGCAAGCGTGATAATTGTAATTTCCTTGACACCATCTTTACACTATAATTAACTTATTCAGCAAAACGACATGATACACATGCATCTTATGAGTTACCCATTACCTATCCCAACCCACATTCCACGTTCAGCATTCCGACTACCCCTCTGGGCAATGCTGACGATTCCGTTCATCACCCTCTTGGTGGCCGCGATCAGTTTGACGGGGTTTTTAGCGTTACGCAACAGCAAAAATGCCGTGCATGATATCGCTGAACAACTGATCGATGAAATTATGGACCGGATTGACGTTCATCTGGCATCTTTTTTAGAAACACCGCACCAGATCAACACCGCCAACGCGGACTTGATGCGCCTCGGCCTGCTGGACAGCACCGATCAAGCGGCGATGCAGCAGTATTTGTGGGAGCAGGTGCAGCGTTATGACGATGTGACCAGCATCTATGTGGGCAATCCGCGCGGGGGCCTGATCGTTGGCGGACGCGAAGGGGCGGATGGATCACTGTACATCATGGTGAGCGATGATTTCGCCGCCGGGCCAATGTACAAATATGCCACCGATACTACAGGTCAACCGACGGACACCCTGGCGGAGATCGCGTATTTTGACGCACGCCTGCGCCCCTGGTACGACGGCGCATTGGCCCGGCAGGGCGCGAGTTGGTCGCCGCCCTATGCGCTCTCCACCGGGCAGGATTTGGCGATTGCCGCCAGCCGCCCGGTGTATGACGAAGCGGGTGAACTGTTAGGGGTGGCGTCGGTTGATCTCTTTTTCTCGCATGTGAGTAACTTCTTGCAGGGGGTGGATTTTGGGCAAACGGGACAAGCCTATATCGTGGATGATGAGGGGTTATTGATTGCCACATCAACCGGCACGGTTACGTTCGTGGATAACAACGGCGCTGCCGCCAACACTGTTGGGCGGATTGCGGCGGTAAACAGCGCCGATCCCATTATTGCAGCTACGGCCAATTATCTGATCGAGAATTTCAGCGCATTTCCTGATAGTGAGCAGTACCTTCGCACGGAGATTAATGGCGTGGCCTATTATCTGCGGACCAGTCCCTATTCTGATCCGCGCGGTCTGGAGTGGGTCATCGTCATTGCCATTCCCGAAGCGGATTTCCTCGCTAAACTCGATGATCACAACCGGGTCACAATCGCGCTGACGCTGGTCGCGCTGGGTTTAGCGATTATCGCGGGTATCATCACGGCGCTGCGCGTGCTGCGGCCCATCACCCGTTTGAACGAGGCGGCGGCGGCGTTGGGGCAAAATGATTGGTCACAAACCGTACCGGTCACCGGGCCGCGCGAAATTCAACAGCTTGGGGAAACCTTTAATGCGATGGCGAGTCAACTGCGCGAACTCTTTACCCATCTTGAAGACCGTGTCCAGGAACGCACGGAAGCCGTGATCGCCAGCGAAACCCGTTACCGCGCCATCGTTGAAGATCAAACCGAACTCATTTGCCGGTTTATGCCGGGCAATATCCTGACCTTCGTCAACGGCGCGTACTGTCGTTATTTCGACAAAACACGCGAAGAACTTATTGGGCATAGTTTTATGCCGCGTGTGCCTGAATCCGATCAGGCACAACTGGCGGCTGAGTTAGCCAACCTCACCTCGGATAATCTGGTGATCATAACCGAGCACCGGGTTATCAAACCCGATCCTGAAAAGCCTGAGGGCGAACTGCGCTGGTTACAATGGGTCAACCGCGTCCTGGTTGACGAATCGGACACGCTGATCGAGATTCAAGCCGTAGGGCGCGACATCACCGAACAAAAACAACTCGCCCTGACGCTGCAAAAAGCCCTGGATCATGAAATTGAACTCAACCAGCTCAAATCGCACTTTCTCTCAACGGTTTCGCACGAATTTCGAACGCCCCTGGCGATCATTTTAAGTTCTAGTGAATTGCTCGAACGCTACCGGCACAAGATGACTCCCGATAAACAATACGAATTATTCCGCCGCATTGAAGCGCAAATTAGCCGGATGGCATTTTTATTGGATGATGTATTAGCCATCAACAAAGCCCAACGCGGACCAGCCGAATTTGTACCAAAAGCCGTCGATCTGACCGCGCTGTGCCAGAAGGCGATTCATGATATTCGCACCGCCAGCGAAAAAGTATTGACGTTCGCGTTTGAAGCGGATGAGCGCTGCACCACCATCAAGGCCGATGATGAGTTAGTACGCCTGATCATGCACAACTTGATTTCCAATGCCGCCAAATATTCACACCCTGGCGGCACGATTACTATCAAGCTGACCTGCACCGACAAAGATATTGTGTTTACCGTGCAGGATCATGGGATCGGGATTCCGCTAACCGCCCAACCCCAAATTTTCACACCCTTCTACCGGGCCGCCAATATTGGCACACAACCCGGTACTGGTTTAGGATTAGCCATCGCCAAGCAAAGCGTGGATCAGCATGGCGGAACGCTTTCATTTGAGAGCGAAGAGGGCAAAGGGAGCACGTTTACTGTCATCATTCCGAATATCGCTTTTTGGGAGAGGCAACATGCAAACGATTTTAGTGATTGAAGATGAGCGCGGCATTCTCGACAATGTGATCGAAATTCTCAATTTCGAAGATTTCAACGCGATCCCGGCAGTTGATGGCAAAATGGGTGTTGAATTAGCCCAACAACACCTCCCTGATCTGATTTTATGCGATCTGCGAATGCCGGTGTTGGATGGTTACGGGGTGGTGCGCGCGCTGCGTAGCCACCCGGATACGGCGGATTTGCCCCTGATCATCATGACGGCCAAAGCCTATGATGTGGAAGAAGCCTTTGTCAAAGAAATGAATGTTGCCTATTGCCTGAAAAAACCATTTCACGCCGTGGAATTACTGGAAGCGGTAGAAGCGCACATTCGTAAACCTTGACTTCGAGCGTACTCTAAGGTGTATGCTGACTGTTTCGGGGGCGTATGGGTTGAATCTCCGTTCGCCTACGCCCCTGGTGTTTGCGCCGCCGGGACGATAAACTCCTCCACCAGATTGAACTGGCACAACATCTGATTGTTGCGGAAGGCGTCCGGCAGCCCGTCGAGATCGCCCGTCATCACCACGACCATATCCAGGCCGGGGATCATGTAGACGAATTGGCCGCCGTAGCCCACCGCGATAAAACTGTCATACTCCCCCTGGGGCCGCAGCCAGAACAGGTAGCCATAACCGAGCGTTGCGCAATCATTTTCATGGCGCGGTTCAAACAGCGTGTGATAGGTGCTGGCTTCCGCGATCCACGCCGCCGGGACGATCTGGTCACGCGCAGGATCGTCGCCCCACCTGCCGCGATTCAGCCACAGAAAGCCGAGTTTTGCCATGTCGCGCGGGGTGATCTGCAATTCCGCGCCGCCGATGGTCACGCCCTGCGGATCGGCGGGCCATGCGCGTTGGGTGATACCGAGCGGTCCGAACAGGTACAGATCGGCGTAGTCGAGCAGCGTCATGGCGGTGATCTGCTGCAAGGCGGCGGCGAGCAACTGCGAATCCCCGGTGCTGTAATTGAACGCTGTGCCGGGTGGTTGGCGCAGATCGCGCTTGAGGACGTATTGCACCCA
>JAFGJA010000387.1 GCA_016929355.1 Anaerolineae bacterium
AGCTAATCCGCCGAATATTTCTTTGATCAGCGTAAGATTAGCGTGATCAATCAGTGAGGGCGGCGTTTGAATACCTGACGCACCCGCCGCAAAGCGGCAGGTTTTTGAGTCGGGGGAGGCGGCAAGGCTGGCAGATAGCTGGTATCATTAACGCGGCGGATAAATGGCCGGTCCATACCAAGCCAGATGATCGATGTGGATGCGGGCGAAATTTCGATGCGCTGGAACAGATCGATATGCGCGCCGATGTAATGGGCGACGATCAGCTTGATTACGTCGCTGTGCGAGACAACGGCGATGCGCTGGTTGGGATGTTTTTTGACTAACGCTTCTAACGCATCAACGGCCCGCGCTTGCGCTTGCCGGATCGTTTCACCATTGGGAAATTGCACACGACTGGGGTGATTTTGCACGGTCCCCCACAGTTTGTCTTTGCGCAGTTTGTCGAGTTTGGCTCCTTGCCAATCGCCATAGCGTACTTCGCCCACCCCCTCCAGCGCCTGGACGGTTAAAGCGGGATAATGGGCGGCAACCGCTTCGGCGGTTTCCATCGTGCGTTCAAGCGGACTCGCATAAATACCTGCCAGTTGTGCATCGGCCAGATGTTTACCAAGCGCCTGGGCTTGTTTTTGTCCATCAGGATTGAGATGTACGCCCGGCGTCCATCCGGCTAAACGCCCGGTTTTGACCCAATCATTAATCGCATGGCGGATGAGTAGTAATTCAGTCATAGCAAACCTAAAATTTGTGCATAAATTCCGGGCAGATCATAGCATGAACATCCCAAATAGCCTACCAGCATATCAATTTTGTTCACTTTTTCACGATTTTTAAACCATTTTTTATTGCAAACCAAGATGTTGTACACTAAAGTTAAGCCATATGGTATAGGCAAGACACGGCGGCTGGGTGATGAACAGTTTACATTCTTTAGCATTAACCGCATGGGGCGGCTCCTCTAAGGAGGGCTTGCTCATCATTGACGCAGAAGGTATGGTTCAACTTCTGAATCCGCGTTTGCAAAACATGCTTAATCTGACCACTGCCCCACAGACAGTGAACGCTTTGCGGCGGCAAGTAGGGCGCGTTATCCCTGAATTTCGCACGCTTTTGGCGCAAGCGGCTAATGTGCGCCAGACTGAATGGGGCAACTTGCGGATTCAGCAATATCCGTCGCAGCGCGTGGTGTGGCAAATGGTCCCGTTATTCGACGATGAAGGCCTGTATACGGGCACATTAATCATCTTCTCCGATGCCAATGTGCCGGGGCAGTTGGAAATCGCCAATCAATCGTTTCTGAGCATGATTTCGCACGATTTCCGCACGCCACTCAGTACGATTTTGGGTTTTGCTGAATTGCTCTATAACAACCAGGGACGCTTATCTCCCGAAGATCAAACCGAGTTTTTAGAGCATATCATCAATAATGCGAACGATCTCAGCCGCTATACGCAAATTGCGCTGGATATTATGTATCTGGAAGCGAATCAGCAAAACTTCGAGTTTGAGTCCGTCTTTCTAAATCGCTTGATCAGCCATTGGCTCACCGATGCGCGCCACCGTTTTCCGGCCCAACAGATCGCATTTGAGAACGGCATCACGGAGGAACCTCTGGCGGTAGTAGCGCCGGCTGCGCTGCACCGCATCTTGAATATCCTGGTTGAATTTGCGCTCAAAGAAAGCCCGGATGATGAGTTAGTCGATATTCGGCTCGATTACGGCGCGACCCAGGCCCATCTGGTTGTCTGTCACCATGCGCCGGATTTGAGCGTGGAAGATGCCGCCACGTTGTTCCAACTCATGAATCCCCGCGATCTCAGCGAAATGGCACGCCCGCACCTGCACCGGATGCAGTTGTATGTGGCGAGTTTGTTAGCCGAACGGCAGGATGGCTATTTGACTTTACGCGACCAGGCCAATAACCGCTATGAACTTGATCTCGTTGTACCTTTAGCGGCACACCTTGACACTCAGCCCAATAATCGGTAAGGTTGCTGGCTGTATTTTTCGTCTATTCGGTTGTATTGTGGAGTAACCAAAAACCTCATGGGGCGTGTTATTAATACCAACAATCCAGGCAAAGTTCGTAACCAATTGATGCGGACCTCGGCTGAACTTTTGCGTCATCTCAGCCAGAAATCCGATCTGGATGACGATGCAAAAGATATGGCTGCACAGTTAATGTTTTGCCTGCGTGACATTGATGATGGCATCGAAGCGTCGGCGTTATCCTGGGAAAAACGCGATTATTGGGTCAAAGCCGAACAGTTACGTCAGCGTTGGGTGTGGGCGGGCAACGGCTCGGCCCGTCTCGAATCGGTGATCCGCCAGCAAGCCTGGGAAACACTGCCCGTTGTGATGGCTGACTTATTCGTCCACTTTGCTGAGATCAAAATTACCAAATTCACCCGCGATGCCAGCGAGTGGAAAGGCGCTTACCAGCAGTTTTTAGATGAACTGAAGGATTAGGACTTAGGACACGGCTAATCAAAATGATCGTCGATCCAGGGTTGGAGACTCTCGTAAGCGGGAATCCAGTACCCAGCGCGCATTCCGATCAAATCGTCTTGCATTAATACGCGGTGTGTGTGACCCGACCAGCCCAAGACGAGCGCTGGTCCCATCTGCATCATATCCCACAAGTTCAGATCAGTTTGGGTATAGGCGTTGATCGCCTGCCATACTTTGGGAATGTAGATCACGCCCTGCGGTGACACGAGTTTCGCGACCACTGCATCGACTACTTGTTGTTGGCGCGCCGCGCGATCATAATCGCTGTCCTGATGGCGTGTGCGGGCATATTGTAATGCGCGCTCACCGTCCATGTGTTCCGTGCCGGGATCGAATTGCACGGTTATAATCCCGCCTTCGATGGTGGGATAGTCATAGTCGATGATCAGCTTGGGCACATCAATATCTACCCCGCCGACAGCATCCACCACCGCCACAAAACCGTTAAAATCTAACCGGATGTAATTCTCGATCTCAATGCTGAAACTTTCATCTAAACTGGCTTTGATCAAGCGCAGCCCGCCGCCCACTTCTTCCTGCTCGCCCAACATATTGATCGTATTAATGCGCTGCTCGCCATAATCGGGAACCTGAATGAACACATCACGCGGAATCGAAAGCAGCGAGACATCATTCACGGGTGACACGTTCAAGATCATCACGCTGTCGGTGCGCGTCAGATAACCCTGGCCGGGGCGCGCATCAACACCGAGAATCACAATATCGGTGGGCGCAGGCGGAAAAATGACGTAGATCACCATACACAGCATACAACCCACTAACGTAAGCCCCAAACACCCAGCTAGATAGCGTTTTACGCGCGGCGGTGTTGGTAAATTCAATAGGGTCTGTGATGGTGATTGGGTTATAGGCTGTTCGCTTGGCTCTGTTGTGCTATTGCTTTCAGTTTGCATAGTCCTAATGTCCCCGTGTACGCGAAACCAGCGCTTGTTTATAATATGGAGTAGGAAATCTTACAAATGTTCATAATGGGAGTGGTATCTTGGCTATCGAAGATGTATTGATTGTCATCGTGGGGACATTAATAATCTGTGGCATTGTCGCCGCCGCCAATTATGCTGAACGCGAACGCAGTGGCGGGCTGCGCAACTTAGTGACCGGCACGCTGCTCGTTTTGGGCGTGGCATTAATCCTGTTGATGGGCGCGCAGGTCTTCGCCGCCTACAATGTTTCGGATGCCGATACGTCAGATATACCTGAAAAATCAGCCGCCTGGAGCGGATTTGCGATTGCCGTAGTCACAATGGGGCTAGTCATGGCGATTGCGCTGCGTTCGGTGCGCGAAATGTTGGCGCGCTGGTTTCCCCGGCACGCTGATACCCCAGATGCAGATAACTACGCATATCATCAAATGGATGATCAGCTAACACCTGAGACAGAACAATCCACCGGGGCAGAAGACAAACCGCTTTTCCCACAAATGTTAAACTACTACACAACCGATTCGGCCATATTGCCGCGTCCGACGAATGCGCCGGTATTACCATCCATGCCGGAATGGAACCAGAAAGTCAAACGCGGGAACACCAGCAGTACGGGCTACAATCCCTATTCGATTGTGCATACCGTCGCGCTGATGTTGAGTCTCTATTTCCTCAGCAGCCAGTTTATCGGGTTTGTGTTGAGCGGCGGGCTAGAAGGTATCGCAGAAGATTATGCCGCCGGAATATCCGCCTGGGACATTCTCTTAAACGGTTTGCCGCAGGTTATTATCCCGATTATCGGGGTAGGGTTTGGCGTGCGCCGCAATCTGGTCCAAACGCTCAAGCGCCTGGGTCTAGAGGTTCCAACCATCGAACAACTGGCGGTGGGTTTTGGCGTCGTGATCCTGCTGTTTATTTTTATCGTGTCCGTCGCTATTGTCTGGCAAGGCGTTGTTTCTGATGAAACCTTCGAGGAGCAAAACCAGGCATCCGATGCGCTATCGGACAGCATCGGGACATTGTGGATGGCCTTTTTGATTTCTATGACTGCCGGGGTGAGCGAAGAAATCGCTTTCCGGGGTGCGCTGCAACCGGTCTTTGGCTTATGGCCCACCGCGATCCTGTTTGCGCTGTTTCACATGCAGTACACGCTGACTCCGGCGACGTTGATTATTTTGGGCGTAGCTTTAGCGTTTGGCTGGCTGCGTCGGAAATACAACACCACCGTCGCTATTCTGGCCCATTTTCTCTATAACTTTGTGCAGTTGGCGTTAGCCGTGTCCATCCCGGAAGATGCCGCGAGTTGGATCATCCGGCTGTTCTAGACCACACCGGAGACCATAATGGGGGCGTGCCATACACACTCCATAGCTTATAAAGAAAACAATATAGATGTATGATTCTGTAGGGGCGAACCAATGTGTTCGCCCTGGGCCGACACGCTGGTTGGCCCCTACTGCTTGTTTCTCAGGATTACTCAGGCCGCCCCGGAACGGAATGATGTTCGCGGCAGCGCGCTTCATAGGCTTCGTCGGCCCCAACCATAATGATCGGATCGTCATAACGCGCCGGATCGCCATTCACTAAACGCTGCGTCCGGCTGGCCGCTTCACCGCACACCATACAAATCGCGTGCAGCTTCTGCACCATATCGGCGCGGCACAGTAAGGCCGGCATAGATCCAAATGGTTCGCCCCGAAAATCCATATCCAGGCCCGCGACGATCACGCGCATTCCGCGATTCGCCAGCGTTTCGGTGACGTATTCAATATCCGCATCGAAAAATTGGACCTCATCAATCGCCACTACCGTTGTATCCGGTTTCAGCGCGGCCAAAATATCGCGCGACGTGGCAACCGGAATCGCCCCAAAGCCTTCGCCGTTATGGGAAGTTACTTTTTCAATCGAATATCGAGTATCAACTTCAGGTTTAAACACTTGCACTTTTTGCCTGGCAATAACCGCCCGGCGCACGCGGCGAATCAACTCTTCGGTTTTGCCGCTAAACATGCTGCCGCAAATCACTTCAACGCGGCCTGTATGGTGTCTCATCCCTTGCCCCTACTGCTGTGTTAGTAACATAAATCACATAATGAACTGGCTGGAACACACATGCATCTTTTTTGAACAAACAAAAGTTGTTGGTTTTCTAGCGACCGGACACTGAACAAGAGTTCGAAAAAAGCGGATGCGAAAGCAAAGAAAAACTGGGTAAGCCGACATC
>JAFGJA010000388.1 GCA_016929355.1 Anaerolineae bacterium
GCGCTGCTGGCTGAATTCAGCGCGATTACGTGGGAAGAACTCGACTATACGCACGAAATCAACAACGCGGAACGCTTCGCGCGTTTGTTCGCGGGTAATAAAGGCGTCTACATTCCGAGCGTCTACCGTGACCATTCCACCCGCCGCGTGATCACGCTGGAAGATGTGAGCGCGATCAAAATCACGGATTACGACGCGATCACGGCGGCAGGCGTGGACCGGCGCGACGTAGCACGGCGGCTGGTCAACACCTATCTATGGATGGTCTTCACGCAGCGCTTTTATCACGCCGATCCCCATCCCGGCAATCTGTTCGTCTACCCGCTCGATCCCGATACGCCCACGCAAAGCGGCTTTCACGCCGATGGGCAGCCGCTTTTAGGTCGCCCGTTTTACCTGATCTTCATCGACTTTGGCATGGCGGGCCATCTCACGCCGGAGATCGAAGCGGGCTTACGCGAAGCCTTGATCGCCTTGACGACGCGCGATCCCAAGCGTCTGATCGCGTCATATACCCAACTTGGCGTGATTCTGCCCGGCGCGGATATGGAACGCATCGAGGCCGCGACCCGCAGCGTCTTTGATCGGGTGTGGGGTATGAGCATGTCCGAGATCAAGGATATGCAGTATACGGAAATGATGGACTTAGGGCGCGAATTCAAGGATTTGCTGTTCGCCATGCCGTTTCAGGTCCCGCAGGATTTCATCATTCTGGCGCGCGCGGTGGGCATTCTGAGCGGACTTTGCACCGGCCTCAATCCCGACTTTGATCCCTGGGCCGAGGTTGCGCCATTCGTCAATCAAATGCTTGCAGAACACAACATAGGGTTCCGGCTCCCGCCCAAAATTACGCCGCGCGATCTGCTCAATCCCAATACCGTGCGCGCGCTGCTCTCCGGCGATCACCGCGAATGGTTAACGGATACCGGCCTGGACCTCGCCCGCCGCGCGATTCAACTGCCGATCATGGCGGAAACGGTTTTTGCGCGCGCCGAACGGGGCGATCTGGTCGTGCAAGCGGCGGCCAGTCCCGCCATGCAGCGCGATCTGCGCCGCCTGGAACGTGCCGCCTACCGCCTCACGTATGCGATGGTCTTCGCGGGCTTGGCGATCAGCAGCACCGTCCTCTATACGGCGGGGGAATCCACGCTCAGTATCGGCGGCTTCGTGCTGGCGGGGTTAGCAGGGCTGCGGGTGGTATTTGGGGGAGGAAGATCATAAAGTGATAAACCACCGTGTCCCACTGGTACAACAACGTCGCATCCCCTTTTTCACCAAAATTGGGCAGATGGATTCCCCCCACGATAAAATAGCGAGGTTGCTTATCACGCCCAAAATACCGAAACACATCGCATGATTCCACACATACTTGACGTAACCAATCTGGTGTACCACTATGGCACACTAACCGTACTCGATGATCTCTCGTTTCATCTCGCATCGGGACACATGGGCCTGTTAGTAGGGCAAAATGGCGCAGGTAAAACAACGCTGTTACGCTGTCTGGCGGGCTGGACGCAAGTCAGCAAAGGGCATATCGTCATCAACGGTATTGCCTGCCGAGAGCAAGAACGAGCGTATCGCAAGCAGGTTATATTCGTGCCGGATACGCCCAATTTTTACGACGAACTCACTGCCTGGGAACACCTGCAATTTGTGGCGCAACTCCATCGCCTCACGGCGTGGCAAACGCGCGGCACAAATCTGTTACAACACTTCCAACTCCTGACCCACAAAGATACCTTGCCCTTCACATTTTCGCGCGGGATGCGTTACAAATTAGCCTTGTGTTTGGCGCTACTGGTACAACCGCCCCTGCTGCTATTGGATGAGCCATTCGGCCCCCTGGATGCCCTTGCGCAACAAACGCTCTGGCAGACCTTAAAACAGCATACCCGGCAGGGGGGAACTGTTTTGTTTAGCAGTCACATGATCCCCGCAACTGAATCCCCTGATGTCGTACTCCATCTTCGCCAGGGCCAGATCAAGACCATCGAACCGCGCGCGACTACCGATTTAGCCCAACTGTTGAACGATGTGGTTTGATATTCTCCTGTTGGCCCGCCTGGAAATCAAGCGCCTGAAACATGGGGCGGCGTATTGGCTGCGATTGCTTGGTTTCGAAAGCAACGATTCGCGGCTGTATCAGGCGTATATTGCGGCTTTCTGGTCGTTTTGGGCCTTTACCATCTGGGCGTTTGTGATCGAACAGGTTGAATTGTTCAGCTACGCGGTAACGGTCCAGGAAGCCACCGCTTTTTTAGACGCTTTGCCGGGCCTCACGTTGATGATCCAGATCGTCTATCTTGTGGCGTTAGCGTTTGATCCGCCCCTAAAACTACGCGCGCCTGATCTCGCGTATACCGCCGCATCACCGGTATCACGCGGGGCGATCACCGTTGTGCATTTTATTCGCACACTGCTTGTCCCGGCGATCATGATAGCTTTAGGGAGCACCTTAGGCGCGTTGTTCTTTGCCTGGAATTTAACCATCAGCCCCGTAGGGTTACTGGGTTTTCAGGCATTTTGCCTGACCTTCCCCCTGGTCTATCTCGGTGGGGCGTTCGCCTGGATGGGGGCTTTAGTCTGGCAAAATCGTCGCGCAAATCGGCGTTATATACTGGTGATCCTGATTCCGGCGATCCTGATAGGCGCATGGCCGGGACATTTTGGGGCCGAGTTGGTCCAATCTGCGCTCCCTATACGCGATGTAATGCTGCTACTAGGCGGGCTTCTAGTAGCCGTGACCGGTTTAACCTTCATCGGGATTCGCGTCCAGATGACGCTGGTCATGGACCATAGTCAGCTTTACGCTCGAATTCAGAAGATGGGCAGTTGGGGGCAGGTTGCCGCGCCCGATGTCATCGCCCGACTGCGACAGCAAGCGCGCCTTGCCCAAAAACGCCGGTTTCAACAGCGTTTGCCGGCCACATTCACTATCCCCGGCACACTGTTCGGTCAAAATTTGTTGATCCTGGTGCGCCTATCGCCCGGCCTTAGTTTGCGGTTGATTATGGCAGGGATGATGTTTAGCTCCCTGTCTTTGTCCCTGGTAAAGATGGGCGGGGTATCATCGGTGCAAACCTGGCTGCTGCTCGTTATGCTGTTGCTTACCGTTCGCCCCCATGATGCGATGCGGTTGTTCAGAGCACATCAGCCGCCTTTTTTGCGCCAATTTCTCCCTGAAAACAATTTGCTGCTATTCATCAGCCAGACCACATTGCCGTTGCTGTTGATGGGCGTTGGCGTGAGCCTCACGGCATTCATGCAACCCTGGATCGCACCCGGCGCAATCATACTCCTGGCAACCGGTATATTGTTCGCCCTGATGTTAGCGCAGGCGTTAGCAACGGTGCATGTTCGATATTATATGCTGCCGGATTTTAGTTACGAACTGCTTGTGATCCTCGGCGGCTTACTCATCGTCGGTCCTGGCTACTGGCTGCACAGCGTTTGGGCGGCAGTGGCAGCAACCATCCTGGTTGATATTTTGCTGGCCCTGTTGCTGTATCACAGCACCGCCACCGCCAAGCCCACCAAGCCTGCATAGTTCATAAAGCCTGAGCCGAATAACGTTCCCAAAATTGCGCCGGTGTGCCGTTTACTCCGCCTCGATCTCGATCTGCACTTTTTCCTTGCCGGGATCATCACGTTTCGAGGTGCTGCGCAGCTTATCCAGGCCCGCATCCACCGTATCGATCACGCCATCAAACAGAACTTGCCAGCTTGTTTTCGCTTCGTCAAGCGCGTTCGCGGCATGATCGCGGAACTCCTGCGGCAGCAAACCCGCCAGCGCCTTACCGGATTCCTCGATTGATTTACCCTGGTGGTGAATAAACCCCTTTAAGGGGGAGCGTTTTTTCGTGTCCTGGTCCGTCATCGTCTTCATCTCCTGATTATCCAATACACAACTGTTATCTATATTTTACACGTTTTCAACCTGACTCCCCCTCTCCGCCGCATTTCACGAAAGTTCATGTAGGGGAGCACC
>JAFGJA010000389.1 GCA_016929355.1 Anaerolineae bacterium
GCCTGCGCGCGCGGCTGCGGGCGGCCTGACGAACGACGGCGCTGGCTGATACGCTGCTGCGTTGCGCCCGCCGGCTGCGCCGCATCAACAGGCGGCGGTGGCACGACACGCCGTGTGCGATCCGAATAATCTGTTGCATCTAACCCATCATTTATCGGCGGTTGATCCTGGGGTGGGACATCCGTCATGTGACATTTCTCCAACAACGCACACCTGTTCCGTACCGCAGAGTATACCACAGCGCGCCAATTCAGGTTTGACTGAATTTTGACAGACCCTGGACGCTTGCAGTACGCTTGCCCTGTGTTTTTATGTCTTGATCGGAAAATGGTGAGAACTGATGGCATCCCACGAATACGTTGGCAATTTACATATCCATACACCTTATTCGGATGGCGCAGCGTATCATGCCGCCGTTGCAGATGCGGCGCTGTTGGCGGAACTGGATTTTCTCGTGTTCACCGATCATAACGTGCGCGTGAGCGGCATTGAGGGATACTATGGTGACGAGGAACGCGGGTACACGCTGCTCTTAACCGGCGAAGAGGTCCATGATCGAACGCGCAACCCGCAATGTAATCACCTGTTGGTTTATGACACGGATAACGAAGTCTCCGCTCACGCGCACGATCTCACGCATTTGATCGATACCGTGCGTAAAGCCGATGGCATGAGCTTCATCGCACATCCCGACGATCACGCGGTCAAATGGATTGGCGAACCCGCGATCCCCTGGTTGGATCGTTACGTTGATGGCTTCACTGGATTGGAAATCTGGAATACCATGTCGCGCTTCAAAGATCACATCCAAACCAAACGCGAAACCATCCGCGCGATTTTTCGCCCGGAAGATGTCATGACCGGGCCGCATCCACTCACGCTAGCGCTGTGGGATCAGCTATTAGCAATGGGACATCGTGTGGTCGGAATCGGCAATGCCGACGCACACGGAACTACATACTCGGCAGGACCAATCTCACATACCATTTTCCCTTATGATTTCCTGTTTAGCTGCGTTAACACCCACCTTCTGACCAAAGCCCCGCTTATTGGCAATGTCGAACGCGATAAAACCTTGTTGTACCAATCTCTACGACGCGGACGCGCTTTTATCGGCTATGAGATTCCCGGCCCGACGTGCGGCTTCCGTTTCACCGCGCAAGGACAAAGTACCGCCGCCATCATGGGCGAAAGCATCCGTTTAGGGCATGGTGTCACACTGCAAGCCTATGCCCCGGATCGTGCCCGGATCAAGATTATCCGGCACGGGGACGTGGTGGCCGAAGACACCAAAACGCAGAATCTCACGCATGTCGCCCGTGAATCAGGCGCATACCGTGTTGAGGTATGGCGCGAGTATCATGGAACAGAACGCGCATGGATTCTCAGCAATCCCATTTATGTAGAAGATTAGGCTCCTTCCCTCAAGCCAATGTGAGGGAAGGAAGTATACGCCATACCGTGACGGTGCGACATCAGCAATTGACACGCAGCCAGTCATACATCAACACGCCACCAGCCACAGCCACATTCAGCGATTCGGCGCTGCCGCGCATCGGCAGCCGCACCCAATCCGCCAGATAAGGCCATACATCGTCCGACAGGCCGCGCGCCTCATTGCCAAGCACTAACGCCGCTCCCCCGGATGCCATTTCCCAATGTCCCCGCGCGAGATCGGCCCCAACCGGACGCAATCCGGCCCGATTCAGCCAATCAAATAGACCAGGGATATCGTCAGAGCACATCACTGGCAGCGTGAACAGCGACCCCATGCTGGCACGGACCACTTTCGGATCAAAAATATCAACGCTGGGTGCGATCAACACGACGCCCGCCACGCCTACCGCGTCCGCAGTGCGGATCAGAGTCCCAACATTGCCGGTATCTTGCAACCGATCCAACACCAGAACCAACGCATCATCTGCCAAATTGTAGTGGGTCAACGTCGTGTCAAACATTTCAAACGTGGTGACAATGCCCTGCCACATACAACGCGGCGACAATTTGCGCATGACGTGTTCGGAAACAGGGACCAGATCGGCATTCCTGGCAGCAAATTGATCCAGTAGTTGTGATGTTTCCTCGCCAGCAAATTGCTCCTCGCAGTAAAACACATCGAGCGGTTTCAATCCGGCATCAAGGGCCATGTGCAATAACTGCAACCCTTCCACCAGGAAACGATTTTGCTGCTGGCGGTATTTGCGCTGCGCCAATTTGCTCGCCTCAACAATCCGGTGATTACGGGTGCTGGTGATGATCGGTACATGAGTGTGATACAGTGTCATAACAAAACCCTCCTCGGTTTTGGGGCAGGCACGCAAACCTGCGATCCTTGACCAAGAAGCGGCATACCACTCCACATAACCAAAAACGCAGGCTATCGTGCCTGCGTCTTAGATTAAGTAATAGATATATTAATATTGAGCAGGCACTATGGACTAAAGCCGCCGAACCCACCAATTACAAAATTGATGGTAGAGATATGATCGAGAAAGAAATTATCCATCAGTAACCACTTACACCTCGTAAGGATGATCGTGAACGATTGATACCCGATTTCGAATCAGTTTTTCAATGTCGTTGAGATACGGGCGTTCGTCATCTGAGCAAAACGAGAGAGCACTACCAACTGCGCCTGCGCGCCCGGTACGCCCAATCCGGTGAATATAGGTTTCTGGCTCATTAGGCAAATCAAACTGAATCACATGCGAGATGTCTTCTACATCGATCCCACGCGCCACAACATCGGTAGCAACCAACACACGGGTTTTACCATCGCGGAAATTCTTCAGCGCGCGCTGGCGAGCGGTCTGTGATTTGTTCCCGTGAATAGGCTCGGCATTAATGTGTTTCTGTTTCAAGTTCTTGACTACCCGATTCGCGCCATGTTTGGTCCGGGTAAAGATCAAAACCCGTGTCACCTCTGAATCTTTGAGGATGTGTTCCAGCAATTTCTGTTTTTCCTTCTTATCGACAAAGTACACCGCCTGGTCAATCGCATCGACGGTGGGCTGCTCCGGCGCAACAGAAACTTCAACCGGATCACGCAGAATTTTCCCGGCAAGTTCAATAATTTCGCGCGGCATCGTAGCGGAAAAGAGCAGCGTTTGACGCTCAGTTGGCACCAGTTTGATGATGCGTCGCATATCGTGGATAAACCCCATATCGAGCATTCGATCCGCTTCATCAAGGACCAACACCTCAATCTGATCCAGTTTGATGTGTCCCTGCCCGATCAGATCAAGCAAGCGTCCGGGGGTAGCGATCAGAACGTCCACTCCCTGCTTAAGCGCTTGAACCTGCGGATTCTGGCCGACACCACCAAAAATAACCGTATTGGTGAGCTTGGTGTATTGTCCATAAATACTGAAACTTTCCCCGATCTGAATCGCCAATTCGCGGGTTGGGGCAAGCACCAATACCCGGATAGGATGCTGCGCGTGCTCCTTGCGTTTTCCTTTTTTCTTGTTGCCCGTTTGTTGTGAGCAAATGGTGTTCGACAAATTTCGCAGGATGGGCAACGCAAATGCCGCCGTTTTGCCTGTGCCGGTCTGCGCACAGCCCATCACATCACGCCCCGCGAGCACATGCGGAATCGCCTGCGTCTGAATTGAGGTCGGTTCGCTATAGCCAGCATTCTGCACCGCGCGCAGCAAATTCGGACTCAGGTCGAGATCGGAAAACTCGCTTACTTCTCTATCGGATTTAGTTTCTGGCATAACTTCGACTGACTCGGCAGATTCATCAAGCGGAACCACATCGGTAGCCGACGGTCCTTTTTTGCTCTGCTCAATATGAAAAGCAATTCGATCTCCTGCGTTAAGAGACGTTTTACGCTTTTGGGGCAACGCAGAATAGTGTACGAAAACATCATTGCCCCCCTTATCAGGGGTAACAAAACCAAAACCCTGTTTTGTGTTATACCATTTGATGGTTCCAGTTAGACGTTGTGTGGGTGATACCATGAAATCCTACTTTGATTAGTGAACGATAGAAACAGGCGGATTGGCTATGCTACACCACCGCCGAAAACGGCAGGCGACATCGCTATGATTACAGGCTTGCCGTTTTCGCGCAATGGTCGATATTTTTCAGGACGAATACCTACTCGCGGGCCAGCACATAGACTAGCCCGCTCCGGTTCGGATCATACGGTTTATCGACACAGCCGTTATAACAGGCGCAAACGGTCAACCCGGCCTGGGCAAACAACATTTCCATGTCATCCCGATTCGGCCACCATGTCTGCCGTCGATATTCCTGGCGAGCGTGGTCAGGGCCAAAGATCACGGCCTGCGTATGTGACATCCGGCGCTGTGCGTCGTAGGTGTGGCGATAGATCGCCGCCCCACCCTGCCATTCGTCCCAATGCTGTTTGCGCAACGGGAGTTCGGGCGTCCAATCAGGATCGCCAAACACGAAACGCCCGCCGGGTTTCAGCAAATTGGTCACATCCCATAAGACATTAAGTGTCTTTTCGGGCGTGGAAAACCATGTCATCAGGTTGCCGCAAAACTGCGCGATAGCATCAAATGTGCCGCGTAAGGGTAACTGCGCCACATCTGCCTCAACCCATTCAATGTTCAGGTTATGACGGCGGGCATTATAGCGCGCCAATTGCAGCAGTTCCGAGGACAAATCTAGCCCGGTCACACGCAGCCCATAAGCCGCGAGTTCCAGGCTGTGCCGTCCCCAACCGCACCCCAAATCCAACACCGCATCGCCGGGTTGGAGGTGGAGTTGCTTCATGGCGAACTGGACTTCCGTTTCAGTATGTTGTGCCCATGCACCCGGTAAATCACCCATGATCATGCGGCGTGCCCAACCTGCCGCAATCTGGCGATACCAGTCATTATTTGCTTGATGGTCTAGTGCGAGTGATTGCACTGTTAGACTCCTCATAGTTGGTTCAAGCACGGGCCATTCGCAACCGGATTAACCGTTGCGTTTGAGTTTCCCTGTGCGTTTGGTATATCGCTCCGCGCGCTGGAACAAGTAAATGCCCGCCGGGAGCATAATCAGACCCATGATCAACAAAGGCCACACGTAACTGATCGGATCGGCAGTGGCAGTTTCCGGCAGCAGCGCCGCCCGCATCCCTGCCAAAACATAGGTCGCGGGGGAAATCTTCGCCAACACTTGCAGCCAACCCGGTAGGACGCTGATCGGGTAATAAATGCCCGATACGAGCAAGAAAAACGCCTGAACGATGTTTGTCATCTGTGCGCC
>JAFGJA010000390.1 GCA_016929355.1 Anaerolineae bacterium
ATAATCGGAAGCTATCTGTAATCATATTCAATTTTCAATCCAATAACCCATCACCACACGCGACACAGCAAGCCTTTGAGATATTCACCCTCTGGAAAAGTCAACGCAATGGGGTGATCCCCGGCTTGCTCCAAATGGCGCACGATTTGCGCGTCACGCTTGGCATCCGCCAGTGCTGCAAAAACAATTTTCTGGAACAGATCGGTACGAATCGCGCCAGAGCACGAAAATGTCACCAGCACCCCGCCGGGCTTGAGCAAACGAAATGCCATCAGGTTAATGTCTTTATAACCGCGCGCGGCTTGCTCCACCTGTTTAGCAGAATGGGCAAACTTTGGTGGATCGAGAATGATCATATCAAATTGTTGAGCAGAGTCGCGGTAATATCGCAGCACTTCGAAAACATCACCCTCAACAAAATCCTCATCGCGCACATCAAACCCATTCAGTGCCACATTGCGCCGCGCCACGTTGAGCGCATCGGCTGAACTATCAACATTGATCACACGCTTGACCAAACTGCCCAACGCATACACGGCAAAACCACCCGTGTAAGCGAAAGCGTTCAACACCACGCGCTCATCCGCCTGATCATCCCACCGAAACCAATCGCCCACCACCGCGCGATTTTCACGCTGATCAAGATAAAAGCCGGTTTTGTGTCCGCGCTTCACATCAACCAGAAACCGCCGCCCATTTTCATCAATTTCGACAAACTCCGGCGGCTCCTTACCCACCAAGACGCCCGTTTCGTCCGTCAAGCCCTCTTTTTGCCGGATGTCAACATCGCTGCGCTCGTAAACACCGCCCGCATTAAACTGCTTCATCAGCAATTCGGCCAGCATCGCTTTACGGGTATCAATACCTTTGGTAAGCGCCTGCAACACCAACCAATCGCCATACCGATCCACCACCAACCCCGGTATACCATCGTTTTCAGCGTTGACCAGCCGGTAAGCGTTTGGTGTGCCGTGTTTGTAGATACGGTTATCCACACGCCGCGCCTCAATCGCACGCTCTAACTTGCGCGGCCAGAATGCCTCGTCAATCGTTTCGGATTCATCCCACGACAACAACCGGATTCGAATCGAAGATTGGCTGTTCCAGTACCCGCGCCCCAAAAACGTCCCGTCCACGCCCCGCACCGTCACAATATCACCATCGGCGGGGCTGCCATCCACGCGATCTACTGCGCCAGAAAAAACCCAGGGATGCCGCCGTGCGACAGCTTTTTGCCCTTTAGCATGGAGTGTTACCGTTACATCACTCATTCGTTTTCGCCCATCGTATTATCACCAATCAAAGCCAACAACCCCTCTTCATCCACGATCTCAACTCCCAAATCCTGCGCTTTGGTCAATTTACTACCGGGATCAGCACCCGTGACGACATAGGAGGTCTTTTTACTGACGCTGCCCGTCACCTTGCCGCCATGCTGCTCGATCAAGGCTTTCGCCTCATTGCGCTTGAGTGTCGGCAGCGTCCCCGTAAGGACAAACGTCTTGCCTGCTAACACATCCGAGCTACGATCATCAGCCTGGGGGGGGGCTTCGACCAGACGTAACCCGACGGTACGGAATTTCTCGATCAGCGCTCTATTATGTGACTTGGCAAACCATGCCGTAAGCGCACTGGCGGTATGCGGTCCCATGCCCTCAATCGCTTCGATCTGTTCGGCGGCGGCGCTTGCCAATGCATCCATTGAGTGGAAATGACGCACCAGCAATTCCGCAACCGTTTCGCCCACGCCGCGAATCCCTAACGCGCTGATCAACCGCGCCAATGGGCGATCCTTCGCCGCGTGAATACTCGCCAGCAGATTATCAACTTTTTTTTCCGCAAACCCTTCTAGCGGCAGCAGATCATGGGCAGTCAACACGAACAAATCCGCTTCATCGTGAATCAGCCCCTCTTGCAGCAGCAACCGCACCCCGCGCTCGCCCAATCCATCAATATCCATCGCGCCGCGCGAGACAAAATATTCGATATTGCGCGCCACACGCTCCGGGCAAGCGGGATTGGTACAGTAATACGCAACTTCACCCTCATCCCGATCTACCGGGGATTCGCACACCGGGCAGCATTCCGGCGGCGAAATCATCTGTTCATTACCAGTCCGCGCCACAATCACCGGCCCAATCACATAGGGGATCACTTCACCGGAGCGCTTGACGATCACCATATCACCGAGGCGAATATCCTTTTGTGCGATGAGATCATAATTGTGCAAACTGGCCTGCTTGACCGTCACGCCACTCACAAACACCGGATCGAGGACAGCCGTCGGTGTTAACACCCCCGTGCGCCCGACATTGGCGATCACATCAAGGAGTTTGGTCGTCGCTTCTTCGGCGGGAAATTTATACGCAATCGCCCCGCGCGGGTCTTTGCCCACTACCCCCAGATCAGCAAAGGTGGCATGATCGTTCACCTTGATCACCAACCCATCGATCTCATACGGCAGTTTATCCCGTCGCTCCACAAATCCCTCAACGTAAGTGATCACGTCCTCCAAATCGTCAAAATGTTGAATCGTATCAGTGGCGGTCAGAAAACCCAACTCGCGCAAATAAGCCAGCGCACCCCACTGCGAAAGCGGCACATCTCCCTTAGCATCCATAATATCGTACACAAACGCAGTCAGGGGGCGTTGCGCCGTGATACGCGGGTCTTTTTGTTTCAATGCGCCGGAAGCCGTGTTACGCGCATTGACAAACAGGGGCAAATCTTCCGCCGCCATGCGTTGATTAAGCGTTGCAAAGTCATTTTTCAAAAACAGCACTTCGCCCCGCACGACTAAATGCGCCGGAACCGATGGGCCACCAGCAGCTACCGGAATACGGAGCGGAATCGTTTTAATCGTGCGCACGTTGGGCGTCACATCGTCGCCCACTTCACCACTCCCGCGCGTTGCTGCGAGAGTGAGGATTCCCCCCTCATACGTCAATACAATCGTCAGACCATCAAATTTGGGTTCAACCACGTAATCCAGCGCGTAATTTTCCGGGAGCAAACGTCCGATTCGCTCACGCCACGCGCGTATATCATCCGCCCCAAACGCATTCCCCAAACTCAGCACAGGGGTGATATGCTGCACTTTTGGCATATCCGATTGTAAATCGCTGCCAACGCGCTGCGTGGGCGAATCAGGCGTGATCAACTCAGGATGATCAGTCTCGATGGTTTTGAGTTCATGCAGCAAATGATCATATTCAGCATCCGTAATAATCGGTGCGCTTAACACCTGGTAACGGTAATTATGTTCGTGCAATTCGCGGCGTAACTGTTCTGCCCGCGCGGTAATCGTCTGGTTCTCAGTCATAATTCCTCATTGGACCGTCAAATAGTTCCGCGCTGCCCACCCCGCGCGCGATGGATCGTTCGGGTCTTCAATTTTCCACCATTCCAAATTATCCGCCGATTGGGGACCATCTACAATCGCAAACACCTCACCATCACCCGCCAGAAATAACTGGGAGCCAACCAAACCCGGCGCAGATCGCACATTTAAACCACTATTTTCCACGCCAACCACTACCACCCGCGCGCCAATCACAAAATTACCCGGCGGCAGCGATGGACTCGGCACAGGCGTCGGCAAGGGCACAGTCGCCGTTGGCTGCGCTTGCGGAATCGACGTTGGCCAAAAATTATCCTGACTCTGATTCGTATCTGCCCCTACGCCAAAATCCTGACTTAGCGTGGGCTGCGATGTGATAATCTGGATACGCGGCGGCTGATCGCCAGGTGTTTGCGGTTCACTCAACGCCGCGAAAACAAACGTCAACCCAACCGCGACTCCTCCAACAATCAGCACCAGCAAGACCAGCGACCACCAGGGCAAATACAAACCACTGGCGCTGGGCGGTGTCGGCGGTGGTTGCGCGGGGCGGCGGGCACGACGCGGTTGCGGGACAGGCGCAGGTTGGCTTGACGCCGCATAGGGAGTTTGTGGCGGTGGGC
>JAFGJA010000003.1 GCA_016929355.1 Anaerolineae bacterium
GGTTGCGACAGGTGCGAGTCAGGGCGGCGGCATTACGCTGGCCGTAAGTGGATTGGTCCCCGACCTGGCCGGGAGTATGCCCGATGTGCCGTTCCTGTGCCATTTCCGCCGGGCGGTGGGCCTCACTGATAATTTCCCCTACCAGGAAATCGTCAAATATTTGAGCATCCACCGTGACCACTACGAAACGGTGTTTAACACCCTCGATTATTTTGATGGGGTTAACTTTGCCGCGCGCACCAAAGCGCCTACGCTCTATTCAACCGCCTTAATGGACATGACCTGTCCACCATCCACCGTGTTTGCCGCCTACAATCAAGTTGACGCACCCAAAGATATAAAGGTGTATCACTTCAACCAGCATGAGGGGGGACAAACCTTCCAGACAGCCGAGCAACTCCAATTCGTGAAAAACTTGTTTGCCTGATACCCCTACCCCAGCAACACAACAAGCCCAATGCCAGAAATAGGTTGGCATTGGGCTTGTTCTTTCACACGATGTATCTTAGCGCACGTTCTTCATACGCGGGTCGAGTGCATCACGCAAACCGTCACCCAGGAAATTGAAGCCCATCACGGTGAGCATGATCGCCATACCGGGGAAAATGCCCATCCAGATAGAATTATTAAAAAATTTGCGGCTTTCCGACAGCATCAATCCCCAACTCGGATCGGGAGCCTGCGTGCCCAAACCAAAAAAGCTAAGAGCGGCTTCAGCCAGAATCGCAAACGAGAGGCTCAATGAGGTTTCAACGATGATGGGAGGCAAAATGTTGGGAAGGATATGGCGGATGAGGATCGCACCATCAGTCGCGCCCAACGCGCGCGCCGCCTGCACATATTCCTCATTTTTCACGCTCAACACTTCGCCCCGCGCGATCCGGGCAAAGATCGGGGTATAGACCACGCCAATCGCAATCATTGCGTTCGTCACACCCTTACCCAGAATGGCGATCACGGCAATTGCCAGCAGGATCGTGGGGAACGCCAGTAGCACATCCATTGAGCGCATAATCGCCTCGTCAATGGCCCGGCGGCGCGTATACCCGGCAATCATACCCAAGCCTGTTCCCACCGTCGCAGCAATCCCTACCGAGATAAAACCCACTTGCAGCGATACCCGCGCCCCGTACATGATCCGGCTCAAAATATCGCGCCCAAAATCATCCGTACCTAATAAAAATTCGCTTGTCGGCTCAGAAAAAGGAGACATAAAGTGCATTTTGTCGGGTTCATACGGCGCTAACGTGGGGCCAAAAAGCGCCACCAGGATCAAGATGCCAATAATCAACGCGCCCAACATGCCTAGCCGGTGACGCACAAAACGCCCGGACGCTTCCGCGAGTAATCCCGGTGCGGGGCTGGCCTGATCGCTTAAACTCATCGTCATGATCAGTATTCCTTTTGCGCAATGCGCGGATCGATCAGGAAATAGATAATATCGACGCCTAAGTTAATGAGGGTAACGAGTACGGCCATAACCAACACTGTAGCCTGGATCAACGGATAATCACGGGCATCGACGGCATCCAACGTCAAACTGCCCAACCCCGGCAGCGCAAAAACAATCTCAATAACCACTACCGCACTCAGCAAGGCGGTCATCTGCAAACCGAGGATTGTTACAATCGTGATCATTGCATTGCGCAAACTGTGCTGGATAATCACCACGCGCTCCCGCAACCCTTTCGCGCGCGCCGTCGTGACATAATTTTGCCGCAAAGTTTCCAGCATGGCGCTGCGGATAAACCGTGTCTGAATCGAAGCGCTGATAAAACCAGCCGTCATCGCGGGGAGAATCATGTGATCCAGCCATTCACGAAAATTTTCCGTAATTGGTGTGTAACCACTCGGCGGCAGCCAATCCAGCGTGGTTGAAAATAGCAGCACCAGCAAAATCGACATCCAGAAATCGGGTACGGCCACGCCCAACTGACTCACAAACATAGCTACCGTGTCAATGAGCGTACCGGGTCGCAGCGCCGAGATAATACCAAGCGGGAATGCAATCGCCATCCCGATCAGCAGCGCCAAGCCTGCTAATTGAAGCGTGGTCGGTAGACGATCCATAATTTGCGGGCCAATGGGTTGGTTTGTAATCAAGCTTTTGCCCAGATCGCCCTGAATCGCATTCGAAACCCATGACACATACTGCTCATACAACGGGCGATCCAGCCCCAACCGTTCGCGGCGCGCCCGCAAATTTTCTTCGGTGGCCTGTTGGCCCAGGGATACACGCGCCGGATCGCCGGGAACCAGTTGGATGATCATAAAAACCACCACTGTTACCCCTAGTACAACAAACAGCGCGAGAATCAACCGTTGAATAATAAATCGTATATTCATAAGGAACTCAAATAAAGAGTGGGGCGCACACGGTACGCCCCACTGAAACTAGCTTAATGGGTTATTGGTCCAGCCACACCGTCCAGAAGTTCACTGCCGAATCGGAACGTGTCGCAAAACCTTTGACATACGGCGCAAAGGCTTTGACTTCGGCTTTGACGTACATAAAGATGTACGGCGCTTCATCGACCAAAATCTTGTTCGCTTCTTCGTAAACCGCATAGCGCGCATCGAAATCATCCAATGTGCGACCTTCATCAACCAACTCATCAAACCGCTCGTTGCTGAAGCCGGTAAAGTTGTAGGCATTGCCCGTCCGGTGTTGCAGATAGAAATAATCTTCTGCATCGGTCAGACCGAGCCAACTGAGCATGAAGGCATCAAACTCCCCTGCCGCCTCCCGATCCAGCCATTCACCAAATTCGATGTTATCAATAACCACTTCAATACCGACTTCGGCCAACTGCTGCTGTACCACCTGCGCGCCGCGCAGTGTTTCATCAAACCCAATAGCCGTCATAATTTCCATCTTGAAGCCACCAGCGTACCCTGCTTCGACCAGCAGTTCGCGGGCTTTGTCCAGATCGCGGTCATACGGCGCATACGGGAAATACCAGGGCGTACCGGAACCCGTTGGCCCTTGTGTTGGTTCGCACAGGCCAAAGAACGCAAACTGACAGATCACCTCACGATCAATCGCATAGGCAATCGCCTGCCGCACGCGCACATCATCAAACGGCGCTTTGTTCAGGTTCAGGCCGAAGTAGTCATAAGCCAGACGCGGCGCGAGTTCCACCACAACGCCATCATCATTTTGCAGCGTTTCAAGATTCTGAGGCGAGATTGTGAAAATCCAATCCACCTCCCCTCCCTGGAGGGCCAGATCACGCGCGGCATCGTCGGTAATGGGCGTAATCACCACTTCATCAAGATAGGGCACGCCTGCTTGCCAGTAATCATCGCGCGCGGTCAAAACCAGACGAGTCGTACCTTCAACTTCGCTGATCACAAAGGGGCCAGTCCCAATCGGAACCTGGATCGTGCCATCGTCTTCCAGGCATTCTTTAGCGAGAACAGCCACCGACTTGTTCGCCGCCAATGATGCCGGTAGAGTCGCAATCGGCGATTCCGTGGTGAACGTGACGGTACGCTCATCTACCGCTTCGATGACGGTGCTTGAGCCACCGACGCGCCACGAATTACCCGAACCCGTTGCAGGATCAACCAGTCGGTTGAAGGTCCAGGCGACATCATCGGCGGTCATTTCGCGCCCATTGCTGAACGTTACACCTTCCCGCAGCACAAATGTCCAGACCAACCCATCCTGCGAGCGTGACCAGCTTTCAGCCAGCCAGGGGATCAAATTCATATCATCATCAAAGAAAGTGAGTGTTTCAAGAACGTTATTCAATATCTGAAAACTGGCTTCGGTACTCGCAAAATGCGGGTCCAGGCTTTCCCAGGACGCTTGCCAGGCGGCGCGCAGAGTGCCACCTTCTTTTGGTTCCTGAGCCGAAACAAGGCTGCTAGTTGCCAACATACTCACCAGCAACAAGGCAATCACAATACGTTTCATAACAAATTTCCTCCTAGAATGCGGTCATTTTTCTATGCTACCGACATGGCAGCATATCCCAAAACTAATGCAGTTCATGATGAATGGTGCGAGCTTCATGCTTCAACATATCGATATAGTGGAGAATCACTTCGTTCGTCATACGTGAAGCCGGGGCTTCTATGCTTAACGCAGCCACGATCTCGTTACGATGATCACGGAGCGGAACAGCAATGGCCCGCGCACCAACATCAATTTCACCATCAGAAATAGCATAGCCCTGGTCAATCACATCACGAACATGGGCGCGCAGTTCACCCAAATCAGTAATTGTTGCGTTGGTGAAGCGTTCAAGAGGAACGTCCAACACTTCATCCCACTGATCTTCAGGCAAAGCGGCGAGTAAAATGATTGACGACGCCCCGGCATGAAGCGGTTGGGTGCGGCCCCGTTCAATTGTTACGCGCAGCGCATGGCGTCCTTCAATACTCTCGACGCAAACCGCGCGGTGATTGTAACGGCGCATCAACGACACGGATTCACCCGTTGCTTCAGCCAAACGCTTCATACTGGGCAAGGCAACCAGACGCATCTCACGGTTGCTCGCCAGTGTTTTACGCCCCATTTCAATCAATACCGCCCCTAATCCATATTCGGCTGAACCGACTTTTTCCAGCAACCCCTTTTCATGCAAAATACGGATATAGCGGTAGACGGTACTCTTGGGAATATCCAGGTGTTGGCTAATCTCTTCGGCGGAATACTGTTCCTGTTGGTTCTGGAATAACAACAGAATGTCGAGGACTTTGTGAATCACCGAAGATTTGGCAGTTTCATCATTCATATTATCATTCAGCGATAAAGAAGTCTCATATAATGAGAATTATAGCATAAGTAGAGGGCGGCGCAAACTCAACTATCAGGCCTATTTCACCAAAAAGAATTGGGCATCTGCGCTTATGGCACACACGAACCTAAACTTGTGGTCAAGCACTCCGGCGTTCGACCACAAGAAAAGGATAAATTATGTTTCGTTTGGAAGTACAGTCGATCAACGGAAGGTTATACGGTTTCTCCACCACTATCGATAGAGGACACATCAACTTCTTCAGTACGCTCCTGCAAATCTTTCAGCGTACCAAATTCATGGCCCAGTTGTGAAACCGTATAGGTAGCGGCAGCAACACCAAGTTCCAATGCTTCATCACGCGAAAAGTGATCAAGTCGCCCAGCCAGATAGCCAGCGATCAGCGCCTCGGCTCGACCACTCTGGGTCCCTTCTGCTTCCTCTTTCCATTTCGCCACCCAAACATTCTTTTCGGCAACTAACACAGCACTTGGGATTTGATCAGTGGCGATCATCACGGTTTTAGCCCCTTGTTCGCGCAATTTTTGGGCAACCCCAACTATATCCTCATATACCCGAATCGGACGATTGAACAATCCTTCGGCTTGATTTTGTGTCAAGTAAACAAAATCTGGTTCTGCCTTGAGCGATTGCAGTAATGGATCGCCGCCGCCAGCATTGATCGCCACCTTTGCCCCGGCTGATTGTGCAATATCAACCAACCAAGCATAAGTATCCGTTGGCAAATTACCCGGCAAACTACCGGCAAATACTACCGTATCGTCAGGGCCAACCAACTCTTGTAACATCTTGACAACCGATTGGATATTTTCGTGCGTTACACCATCACTCGCTTCTGAAATCAGGGTTTCGTTTTTATGGCCTGTATCTTTGACGATAACCCGGCTAGATGTACATCCAGCGCGCCGAATAAGCGAGATGGGGAATTCCTCCTCAGCCAGTAACGTTTGATATGTTCGCCCGACAGTATCATGTCCCACCAGCACAATAGCGTGAACGGGCACGCCCAGCGAATGAAGCGCTCGCGCAATGCTGATGCCTCGCCCCGCCGGATCAAGGCGGGTGGATTCAGTTGTTTGATTGTGATACCCTAACGCTACAAAATTAGTCACAAGTGTGAAATCCAGTAGTGGGTTCAGAGTAACGGTGATAACCTTTGTTTCACTGTTCATTTTGGGCATGAGTTATTTCCCTCAGATTGTTGAATACCTTATTGTTTGTGTATGACGCCAATCCGAACAATCACATGCTTGTATCTGTTCACCTTGCCACCCATAACGCAAAATGAGCCAGCAAGCAATGGGCAAAAAAGCCATCGCGCGACAGCGGTCTATGCGATAGAGTAAGCGTATGGACGAACGAAATGCCTTGAAGCAATTGAA
>JAFGJA010000391.1 GCA_016929355.1 Anaerolineae bacterium
GCGGTTTCAGGCCGGGAAAGCGAATTTGCCCGCCGTGTGCATGACCGGAGAGTTGCAGTACAACGCGCTCATCTACCGCTGCAATGCGGGCATAATCCGGTTCGTGGACGAGCAAAATGACGCGGTGATCGGCAGGCACGCCGTTGAGGGTGGCAGTGAGATCGGGTTTGCCGCGCAGCACGTTATCGATCCCGGCCAGCGTGATCGTATCGTCGCCGCGTTGCAGCGTGTGATGCTGGTTGCGCAGGGTGTGAATCCCCGCCGCGTGTAACACATCCATCACCGCGTCGGCTCCGGCGGCGACATCGTGGTTGCCCAACACGGACCAGACGCCATCCGGCGCGCGGAGTTCAGCGAGGGCCGGGCATAGTTCCCAAAAACTGTCCTGGTGATGCGTCACGTAGTCGCCCGTACTCACGATCAGATCGGGTTGTTCGCGGTTGACGGTGGTGACGACGTGCGGCAAATGCTCACGGATGATGCGCGCGCTCAAATGCAGATCGGAAATATGCGCGATGCGATAGCCATCAAAGGCCGGGGGCAAACCGGGCAGCGCAAACGTGAGGTGATTCACATGCAGCCAGCGTGTCTCGATGCGCCACGCATACCAACTCACGGCGGCAGCTAGAATGCTGCCGATGCCCAAACTCGCTTGAAGTAGACGTTTCATTCGATAACGGTGTCCTTTGGCAAACGTAAGGTGGCAATGACGGGAAAGTGATCCGAGGAACCGCTATCATGGCCGACATGAATGTCCGTGGCGATGAAATGATCGCTGTGCCAGATATAGTCGAGGCGCAGCATGGGAACTGTCACCGGACTGCCAAAGAGGGGATGCGCCGGAAACGTGAAACCCAGCCCCCACCCAATCTCGCGGAATGAATCGATGAGTAGATCGTTCAACTGGCGATAGGTTTCGCTCTGATCGGTCATGTTGCAGTCACACAACACGATCACCGGGCGGGGATCGCTGGCGAGTTCGTCCGCCAGATTGCTGATCTTGATATCATGAAACGTGGGATCGTAATCGATTGGGGAAAAAGCGTGCTGCGGACTGTTGGGATGTTCCAGGTACACGCTAATCGTGATTCCCTCCACATCGACCAACAGGCGGACATCGCGCCCATGGGTGCGATCCGTGTAGCGTTCCTCAGTCAGAATCGCGTAGCGGCTGAGGATGCCCACATTCATTTCGTTGCCTGATGGACTCGCCATTTTGAAATGGTAGTTATAGGGATAGACCTCCGCCAGCGCGCTAAAGATCACCGCCGCATGACTGGAATCCAGTTCCTGAAGACCGATCATGTCGGCGTCAAAGGTGGTTATGGTTTCGGTGATGCGATACGGATCGGAATGGCTGGCGCGGATATTATATGTGGCAACGGTCAAATCAATAGTATCAGGATCGGCGGTGTTGGCCTGAACCGCAGGGGATGGCGGCGGCCACAAGAGATCGCCATACCACACCACGAACACGATCAGGATCGGCAGTTGGAGCGCGACCAACAGCAGTCGATAGCGCGAAAACAACGCAATCCCGGCGGCGATGGCCCCGCCGAGCGCCCACCAGGGTACGAAATTATTGGCGATCAAAACCCAGGCCCATGCCTCGCCGGTGAGCAAACGCGCCAGCAAATACACAATCATGAACAGGCCGTAACCCGCCAGCCCGATTTGAACGATTTTCCATGTGGTATGGGGCAGTTGTGAGATTGCGCGTCGAATAAACGATTGATGTGTCATGTCTAATGTTTGTTTATTGGGGGCGTCCACAACATTGTTTGTACTTTTTGCCGCTTCCACACGGGCATGGACTGTTGCGCGCGATATTTTTGGACTGAAGCGATGTATTGTCAGGTTGTTTTTCGTCCGATTCATCGTCAACAACTTGTTTGAACATTTTATAGTGGCGTTTGAGTCTGGCAACATAGTGCTGATCGTTCAGTATATGTTTAACTGTTTGTAGCAATGCCGGAGCTAACTCAGATTGGGGACTGGTTGCATTCAATGCAGGCCCTTTTAGTTCGTTGATAACTTCAGGTGTGTTGTCGCCGTACCATTTGGCGTAGTATTTTTTGCTGGCCCATCCATACGTAATCACTGCGACGATTTTTTTCTGCTTGCGTGAAAACACATTGAAAAATACGCGGCGGCAATCACACCCTGGCTCATCGCAATACAGTTCGATCAAGGCATAATCATCTTCCGGTAAATCAGATGTGTTTATCGTACTGATAGAACGAGTTTCGTTTTTGGCAATGTCTGGAAATTTTTCATGGAAGGGTACATAGGGCATAATGATTAACTTTCTTCTAATCTGTAACGCGCGCAGTAAGCGGCGTCTGATCCAGGCTGAGTTCCGCCACCACCGGACGGTGATCGGATGTGCCGCTATCGCTGCCCACAAACGCATGATGCGCCGTAAAGTGATCATTGTACCAGACATAATCGATCCGCAGCAGGAGCGGCAGCAGGCGCGCCGTCGATTGAATTTGATCGGGGAAGGTGAAGCCCAACCCGTGCCCGGCTTGCCGGAAGGAGTCATGCAGCAGCGTATCAAGCTGGCGGTAGGCGTCGCTCTGGTCGGTCATATTAAAATCGCCCATGACGATGAGTGGGCCGGTTTCATGCCGCAGGTAGTCATTATACAGAATATCGAGTTCGGTGTCGCGCCGGGAATCGTCATACGTCACCGGAAACGCGACGTTTTTGGGCGGGGATGGATGCACAACATACA
>JAFGJA010000392.1 GCA_016929355.1 Anaerolineae bacterium
GCTTCTGGCACGGCGGGATCGTTCATGGGCGTGGTTTTGAGATAGTCCAGCAGAATATAATGGCGCGGGATGACGCGCTGCGCGGTATCAATCGCCAGCACATCCGGTACGGGGATGCCCACGCCACGCATGAGATCGTAAATGGCGGGTTCGGCGGCCATCATCGTTTTTTCGTAATCGAACAACGTATTATGTTTTGACGCGGCGGGCGCTATCCGCAAAATGATCGCGTGATCGGGGTGGCGCGTGGCGAGATAGTAGGATGTATTGAACAAGCCGCCTGTCAGTTGGCGCTGTTCCACGATCTCAATCTCTGGATCGAGCGTGGCGCGCAGCATCATCAACAGATCGGACTCCGTAACCGGCTCAACAAGCGGCGATTGAACGTTTTCAAGCATCATGACTTCCCTAAAAAGCAGAAATGGGACACAGATTACTCACATCACGCGCGGATCAAACCCGGCCCCTCGACAAAGCTATGATAGCGCCGGAAACCGAGTTTTTCGTAGACGTGAATCGCCGGGGCGTTATCCTGGCGCACATTAAGCACTACCGTTTTGATTGCCGTGTCCAGCGCATCCCGCACAACGGCGGCGGTACACACTGTCGCGTAACCTTGCCCGCGCTGATCCGGGCGCGTGAACACATTGCCAATCGCCACGACGCTCTCCGCCGGGGACCAGATGTGTGTTCCGGCGGTAGCAACCAGATCATCCCCGATCCAGACGCCGTAAAAACGCCCCTGCGCGATCTGAGCCGGACTGAACGCCGCAATCGCTTCACCGGGACCGGTGGCCTGCTGGTACAACGCCGCGAGGATGCCCGCCTGATCCGGTTCGATACGTTTGGTTACGCTGAGATCAGGCGTGGCGAATTGCCCCGGATCAAGAACCATGCGCCATTCGTGATGCGGATCATGCAGCGCGTAGTAATCCGTGATCAGATCGCCAAACTGCTCCGGCAGCAAACAGTACATTTCCTCTGGCAAGGACGCCGCCTCAAAGATCGCGCGCACGCCGTCCGCCTCGCCAAACGCCGTGATGATCGTGGGATGCAGGCCGTGATAGAGCAGCATCACCGCGACCAATTCATCCGCGTGAAACGCGCCGATAAATTCGCTGTCCGGCCAGAGGTCGGGATCGAGATCGCCAAGCGCGTAAGCGGTCAGCGCAGGATCATCGCCCAAAAAGGCACGGATCGGCGCGGGGATGGTCAAGGGAAAGATTTCAAACATACCTCACCCCCCGGCCCCCTCTCCACCCGATGGAGAGGGGGAGTCAGGTCGAGCGCGTAAGTCCCCTCTCCGTTGCATGGAGAGGGGATTTAGGGGTGAGGTAAACAGCCAATAAGCATTTTCAAGAAACATATCTGTCATCACCTCTGCGGTGAAATTTCATGGCTACAGCCACGCATCCAGCGCGCCCTGATCGTCAAATGTCGTGCGGAAGCGTGCCACAAATTCCGCCACCGTATAAGCGTGATTCTGCGTGCCCTTCTGTTCCAGGCAGTACGCCGCCGCCACGCCGCCGATCTGACCGCACAGTTTCCAACCGAAACCGGACGCAAGTCCCTTCAGCAGCCCCGCGCGATACGCATCGCCGACGCCCGTCGGATCAACGATATTTTCCACCGGGAAGACAGGCACAGTGTAATGCTCGCCATCGGCGTAGATGTGCGATCCCTTGCCGCTATGCGTGACGATCAACTTTTTGCCTTCGCTCAGGAATTGATCGCGCTGCAACCCGGTCTTGTTAGCGACCATTTCCCATTCATATTCGTTCACGATCAGCATATCGCAGCGTGCAATGCCATATCGCAGATCGTCCCCATCCAACCAGATCACCTGTTGGCTTGGATCGAAAAAGTGCGTCACACCGAGTTGGCGCGTTTCTTCCGCCAGTTCGAGCATGGCTTTGGGATCGCTGGGCGAATTGATGATCAAATCCGGCAAGGGATCAACCGCTTCGGCGAGTGTGTAACCTTTGCTGTAAGCCATCGCTCCGGTATAAAATGACCCGATCTGGTTATTCTCGGAATCCGTGTTGACGAAAAACGACGCGCTGAAGACTTCGTTTATGTCGCGCACCGCCGAGGTATCCACGCCATGATCATCGAGCCACTGGCGATACGCGGGGAAATCGTGACCCGCCGTGCCCATCAGGATCGGGCGTTCGCCCAACAGCGCCAGATTAAAGGCAATATTCGCACCCGAACCGCCACGCTCCCGCACCAACGATTCGACCAAAAAACTGAGACTCACCCGGTCCAGAGCGTTATCAATAAAATGTTCGCGGAATTTGCCGGGAAATTCCATCAGGTAATCGAATGCAATCGATCCACTCACCACAATTCGCATGATTCATTTTGTCCTGTATGCTGTGTACCGAAAAACCGGGGGGAGTATACCATTAAATTTGCCAGAACATCATATTCTCGCGCAGAATAGGAACAGTAGGTTCACCACACACAAAGGATAATATCATGCCGGACCAACCCCACAATGGCAACGGTCATCGCACCGAAAAACAGGAACAGCCCCCCGCCAGGGTATCCCCGATTGTGCCGGGCCGCCCCGGACGCCCTAGTTTTTCGTTAGCCGCGCTGCGCGAACGAATCGAGCGCCAATTCCAGGAGGAAACCGCGCATCGCACCGATATTTTACTCGAACTGGATACCGAGGAAAAACGGCGCGAGATGCTGGCAGAAGTGGCGGATTACGTGCTGGCCGTGGAAGCCGTCACGCTGGCGGAACGGGATAAGCGCACGCTGATCGATGCCGCCTACCGGAATCTGTTCACGTTCGGACCATTAGACGCTTATCTTCAGGATGATACCGTTACGGCGATCACGATCAATGGCCCGTATGCAATCAGCGTACAGCACGGCATGGGCAAACTCGAAGCAGTCGCGGAAACGTTTGATGATCCGGTCCAGTTAGCAGGCGTGCTAGAGCGCGTATTAGCTACTGGCGGGGCCGTTTTGCCGGAAAACGATCCATTTCTGGAAGTGGGCGTTACATTGGCCGGACGCGCCGCGCGGCTGAGTCTGGTCGCGCCGCCGGTCAGTCCCCATCACAGCCTGGATATGCGCCTGCACCCGCGCCAACCTGTGACCTTAACCGATCTGGATACGCGCTGGCAGATGGTCCCGCCGCCAGCCGCCGAACTGCTCATAGCCATTTTGCGCGCGGGATATGGGCTGCTGATCGTGGGCGATGTGGCATTGGGCAAAACCACGCTGGCGGGCGCATTGGCGCGATCCCTGCCGGATGATGTGATGGTACGCGCTGCCGAACGCGCCGCCGAACTCGCCCTCCCCCCAAACGCGATCCGGCACGTAGTCAAAGCAGCCGGACCGACTGACGAACATGAGAACAGCACGTTCGCGGATGAATTTCTCGCGGCGCTGGCTGCCGCCCC
>JAFGJA010000393.1 GCA_016929355.1 Anaerolineae bacterium
GGTTCGGTTAAGATGCGTACAAGCAGTTGATCAACGGCCATGCTGTCAATGACCTTTCTTGTAAATCGTCCTTATTCTTTGGTTGGCAACGGCACGCGGCGCAGCAAATCATCAATGATTTCATCCGGTGCAATACCTTCGGCCATGCCTTCGAAATTGAGCAAAATACGGTGACGCAGCGCGGCAAAAGCCACTGCCTGCACATCCTCAAACGCGACGTTATAGCGCCTTTCCAGCAGCGCGTTCACTTTCGCACCCAACACCATCGCCTGACTGCCGCGCGGACTGGCCCCATAACGGACAAACTGCCCGACCAGACTGTCTGACGCCGCGTGTTCAGGATGCGTGGCGATCACCAGTTCGGCAATGTAGCGGCTGACGTGGGAGGCAATCGGCACTTGCCGCGCCAAATCGCCCATTGCCAGAATCCGCGCACCATCGGCGGCGGTGTCTGCGTGCGCGACTGATGCGCCCGTAGTCCGGCTCATGATCTCGACCAGTTCCTCAGTCGAGGGGAACAATACATCGATTTTGAACAGGAAACGATCCAACTGCGCTTCGGGCAGGGGATACGTTCCTTCCATCTCAAGCGGGTTTTGCGTCGCCAGCACGAAGAACGGCAGGTCGAGGTTATAGCGCTCATTAGCCGAAGTGACAGTTTTTTCCTGCATGGCTTCCAGCAGCGCGGATTGGGTTTTGGGCGTAGCGCGATTGATTTCATCCGCCAAAACCAGATTGGCAAAAACCGGCCCCGCTTCGAACCGGAAATAGCGGTGTCCGTCTTCGCTTTCTTCCATGATATTCGTGCCGACAATATCAGCAGGCATCAGGTCCGGCGTAAACTGGATACGGGAAAATTTCAGGTCCAGCACATCCGAAAGCGTGCGGATCAACATGGTTTTACCCAGTCCCGGTACGCCTTCCAGCAGCGCATGACCGCCCGAAATGATGCACATCAGCACTTGCCGGACTACTGTATCCTGCCCGACAATCACTTTGCCCACTTCGTCTAAAATGGCTTGTGCAGTTTGATGAAAATCGTCTACAGAAATTGAATCAGTCGCTATAACGTCGGTCATTGGTCGTTACCCTTCACGAAAATAGTTTAAGCTGGCGGCAGTTGTGTGATGTCCGCGATCACGGTGTTGCCCAGCGCATCAATCGCCGTAATCCGTGTGGCCCCGGTTATACCCACGCGGACAAACATAAATCCGCCATTGACTACGCTCACTGAATCAGAACTGCCATCTTCATATACGAGAGCAACCGCCGAAACTGTCGCGTTATCAACGCGACCAAACGTAACAGTATAGGGCTGCCCATCCGATGCGAGGAAAGGCATAACGCCGACAATGCCCGGCACGCCAAGCTGCGGCGCGCAGACAACGGCCCCATTGGTCGGCTGCCAGATGCCATTGACAAAGCCCGTTAACAAAAAACCTGCGCAGGGCAAACCCGTCAGATTCGTATATGAGAACCCATAAACTTGATCCGAGCCAAGAGGACGCTGATCCCAGACGACCAGATTGTTGGCTGCATCATTACGACTTTGGATAAACTGCGCAATGGTTGCCGTCGTGGGATCACTGGCAACAGTCGGCTGTGGATTCGTTTGAACTGGCGGATTCGTCGGAATTGCCACAAAGGTTGGTGTATGGGTATAGAGTGTTGCCAGCGCGTTTTGCGTTTGTTCAGCTACGGGTATGGGCTGAATACAGCCTGTGCTCGCCAGGCCCACCAGCAATAGCAGCCCGGCGAGACTCGCGGCGCTCGTGCGTCGGTTGATCACCGTGTCCCCCTATCCTATGCAGAGTCGTTTATTGGTCCAGGGACGAAAAATAATCGTGAATTATATCGCGCTGATCGAGCGGAATCCGTCCGCTTTCCAACGCATTACTCACAATGTCCCGATACTCATTGTACACGCCTGTATAGGATAGTGTCGATTCGCCTTCAGGATTGGGGCTAAATTCGCCTTGATTAATCGTTTCGCCTTCGTCACCCTCAGGTTCCGTCCCGCCCACGTCAATAACATCGGTGCTTTCACCGCCAATCGTTGACGAATCAAACTCCGGGTTAAATTCCTGAATAACGCCACTGGCTGAAGGATCAGCATCGTTTTCCACTTCGCCGGGACCGGATTGATTCATCACCCCGGCGGTATCGTCGTTCCCGGCTCCGCCTTCACTATTGCCCGCATCCGCCCCGCCGCCCGCATCCTGATTCTGCTGTATTTGCTGCGCCGCCCCTTGCTGGTTGGCCTGCTGACCGGATTGGTCAGCTTGACTGGCGGCGGCACTTTGCCCCTCGGTTTCGCTCTCAGAGGCTTCGCTCGATTCCGCTTCACCTTCGCCTGGCTGGGCTTGTTCGCCATCTTGACCGGGCTGCTGGCCTTCCTGTTGGCCCGGCTGCTGCCCCTGTTGGTCATTGCCCTGCTGCTGGCCTTGCTGCTCCCCTTGTTGGTCGCCAGACTGCTGACTTTGCTGTTCGCTGGACGGTTGCTGTTCACCATTCTGATCAGCTTGCGCCATCTCACGTTGGCTTTCCTCAAGCTGTTCCTGCGCATCCTGGGCCGCTTGCGCTGAAGGTGAATTTTCCTGGGCTTCTTCCTGTTCGCGCAATAATTCCCCAGCTTCGCGCGCGGCTTCCTGGGCCGCTTCCATATCACCCTGGCGCAAGGCTTCGGCGGTTTCGCGCATTTTCTCCGCTAACTCAGGATTGGTTTCCTGAATGGCATCAGCAGCTTGCTCCAAACGTTCAGCCAAGTCCTCACGCGCCTGCTGATCGAGTTCGTTTTGCCTCATATTGTCGGCTAAATCGTCCATCGCATCGCCAGCTTCGCTCAGATCAGGCTCTTGCAACGCCTCGGCCAGATCAGAGGTCATTTGCGATTGGGTCAAGTTCTGCGCGGCATCTTGATACGCCGCTTCGTCTTCCGCGCTCATCCCGTCCGCCATCTCGTTCATTTGCTCGGCGGCTTCGGCCATCGCTGCGGCAGCTTCCTGCTCCGAAATATCAGGCTGGGAGAGGATGTCTTGCGCTTCTTCAAGCGGTTGCGTCAGCGCGGCTTGTTCTTCCGGCGTCAAACTGTCGTTGGCTTCAATCGCCTCAATCGCTTGTTCCAGGTCTTGAATCTGCTGGTTGATCGCGTTATCCATTGCGCGCTGGCTACGGAGTTTGTCGGCCATTGAATTAGGCGCTAACAGGAGAAAAATTAATGTTGCCCCTAAACCTAAGACCATCGCTAGTTCCCAGATGCGCACTTCGAAGGGCAGCCCGGCGCGCACATCCACCTTCCCCGCCGCCGTGACCGCATCATTTAACTGGTGTTCGGCCAGCATATCCGGCACGGGAATCAATCCGCCGGTTAATTCGAGCGCCGTGCTGACCCGTTCTTTCAGGTCAAAGCGCAGATCGAAAAAGCGCGCATTATGCGTCTCAGAACGCGGCCAGCCCCACACCGCAACCAACACCCCGACTCCACCAACTAAAACCGCACTCACAGCAGCTAATGCCATTTGATCCGGCAGCAGCCAGGGTTTTAGCCGGGCGATGATGGCAATCGTGATCCCGATCAGCAGCCCGACAATCAAACCGCGTGGCAGCCAGATCACGCTCAGGATCAATCGCAAACGCCGATCCCAGCGTTTGGTTTGCTGTGATAAGCGAATGGCCGTTTGTTGGAGGATCACTGCGTTCATGGTGTGCGCTTTCTAAAGGCTATTCTTCAACGTGGCGAATACGGCGAACCGACAACACAAAGAACACGACTGTCAAGATCACGTAAAGGATCGTGAACGGAATCCAGGGCGAAATCAACGTCACAACATCGCCATTAGAGAGCGTATAGTCAAACGTGCCAATGGCGCGTTGATTCAGCAGCAAATACTGGGCGGTGAAGGCCGTAGCCGGGGGATTGGTGCTGATAATCAGACCCGTAAAATAGAGCAGCCCCATCTGCGCGGAGGTATCCACGTTATCCATTGAAAAATCGAGGACTAACATCACCGCGCCCCAGACAATCGGCAGCCCAAACATAATAAACATGGCGGTGGCATAGGTGAGCACACTCGCGGTCAGGGTGCGCTTCGCCCCCGCCGAGAAGAAAATCCCAATCGCGGTAAATAACAACGCGGTGGCAGTCAGAATCACAAACGAGATGAGGACTTCCGTTTCAGCGACCCCACCGAAGAAAAATGCGATGCTTTGCAAAGGAACCGCCGCCAACAGCAGCAAAAAGACAAACGCCATCGCTGCTGATAGTTTGCCAAACACGAAAGAAAGCGGCGGCAAAAGCGTCGTGCGCAGCAGATCATACGTTTGGTGTTCGCGCTCACTGCTGATTGCACCAGACGTAAACGCCGGAGCAATAAACGCCACCAGTAACATTTCAACGGCCACGACGCCGCCGAACAAGGTCCGCCCAATTTCCCCGACTGTCACCTGCCCACCCGAATTGATGGAGGCTTCCGATACAGCCACATAGATCAGCGATGAAAAAGCACTCAGCAGCAGCAAATAAACCGACAGAATGATAAAGGCCCGCGCCCCGCGCATTCGCCCGCGTAATTCTTTGAGGACAACCGGATTATCAGCCAGCCACCAGAATAATTTTCGCTGATTGGTTGGTTCTCTTTTGCCCTGATCGTCTGAGGTCGCTGAAACCGTCATCATACGTTCGCCTTTTATGTCGCTATAGTGATTACTTAGGATACGATGCCTTTGGTGGCCCGCATAAAGACCGCCTCCAGATCGCGCGTTTCTTCTGAGAAATTGACCACCGGAATTTCACGGCTTGACAGCGCTTTTAACAGGGTACTGACCCCGGTATCATCCCCGCCGAAATCGACCCGAATGCGCTTACGCCCATGATCGTCTGGCAAGTCTTGAATGTCGGTGACGCCCTCGACCTGTAACAGCGCTTCTTTTGCCTGATCAACTTGATCCAGCAGCGTGATCGTGATCTGGCGCGTGGGCATTAACTTACGGCGAATCTCCTCGACAGTCCCCTGCGCCACCATTTGGCCCATCTCCACAATGCCCAGATGGGTACAAATTTCCGCCACATCCGCCAGGATATGCGACGAGAAGAAAATGGTTTTGCCCATACGGGCCATTTCCACCAACAATTCGCGGATTTCGATGCGGGCGCGCGGGTCCAGGCCGGAGGCCGGTTCATCCAGAATCAACACTTCGGGATCGTGCGCCAACGTGCGCGCCAGGCTAAGACGCTGCTTCATACCCCGGCTCAGTTTTTCCACCATATCATCGCGGCGATGAGTCAGATCGACCAACGCCAGCAGATCATCGATCAATTGGGGGCGATCACGTTCGGGAATTTCATAACACGCAGCGAAGAAATCCAGATATTCCCAAACTTTCATATCGTCATACACCCCGAAAAAATCCGGCATATAACCAATCGCGCGGCGCACCTCGCGCGGATAATCGATCACCGAATAGCCCGCGACCTGGGCTGTGCCGGAAGTCGGCATAATCAGGGTGGTCAGAATACGCATGGTCGTCGTTTTGCCCGCGCCATTCGGCCCCACAAAACCATAAATTGCACCGCGCGGAACCTGAATGGAGAGGTCGTTCACGGCGGTTAACTTGCCATAGCGTTTGATCAAGCCCTGCGTTTCGATAATGAAATCTTGAGATGCCATAGATTTGCTTCCCTAATGATGTGTTATGCTGAATGCGTTATTCTACCAACTGGCCCCGGTAAGCGATCTTAATATAATCCACCCGATTATAGGCCGTTTCATCCAGCGATGTGACACGCACATTCACGGCATTCTCGGCCCCAATGTACCGTTCGATATTGTTGCGCAAAGCGGTTGAGGCGGAATCAGGATCAAGAGCAATCGGAATCCAGACTTGCTGGTCCCAATCCCACAATGCCACCGCCAACGGCCCACTACTTTCGAACTGAACAATTAATTCCGTTACATCAACCATCGACATGGCAGGTAAAGGCTTGAATTGGAAGGATGCCTGACTCCCGGTGTTGATCTGGAAGGTCGTCGGCCCTATATCGCGTAACGTATCGGGGTTACGCTGGTCGGTGATGGTCCAAGTCGTCAGCGCGGGTGGAATTTCCACGATCCTCATTCTGGTCTCGGTTTCCGTTGGCAATTCGAAAATATAGAGCGTAGTGGCTTCATCCACATGGGGTCTATCGAGCAATTCCACATCAATGATCAGTTCATCCGTCCAGGCGAACAAATACACATCATCACCACGCCCGCCACTCACATCCTGATCGGTGACAACCGAACCAAGCAGCCGGTAACGCCGCCGAATCTCTTGTTCCTCATCCCCCACCGTCGAACCGCAGACAAACTGTTGGCTTTGCATCACATCCGGGATGGTCAGATAGATGCCGCTATAGCTAAAACACCCGCCGGGCCGCCGCCCAAAGCCATACCCATAGAAATAATTGTTGGTAAACCGCATCGAATTACCGAGTGTGAGCGGGGCCGGGTCTTGCGGACCAAGCACAATATCAAAATCACGCGACTCACCAACATTCAGCGTACCAATAGACCGCGCTTCGCCTTTGACCAGAATCACCGCATCTTCCAGTATTTGACCGGTAGTATTGGTGACTCGTCCGCGTAAGTGCGGCGTGGCGGTATCATCCAATTGCCAATATACTTCTGAATCCAGGTGCGGCGCAGGCATCACACTGCTGGCGATAAAGCTAGCGATTGTGCCAGCGTCAATCGGAATATCTTCCGCCGTATAGCGCGTCCCTTCGGTAATGGTCACAGGCACATTCAAGCCGATCCCTTCTTCGGGAAGCGGACGCAGCGTAACCCCACGCTCAACCGCCATATCATACGTGGTGCGGCGCGGCGATTGGACCCCCACAAACGATGTTACTTTGGCTTCCTCACCATCGCCCCAGACTTGAACCACCGAAAGCCGGTTCACAGTGGGTTGGCTGCCGCGCAGATTGAAACCCACTTGATAGGCTAACACGCTGAAGATCACGATCAACGCGGGGATCGAAACCCAGGCCCATTCGCGCCGGTTCAACCGTTTGAGGACCAGATAATTGACCGGGCCGATCAAAATGATGTACATGATCAAAAAGCCGCATAACTGGTAAAACGTGGGCAGCACCGTGTTAAAGGTCGTCAGAGTAGCATCACGCGCCACCGACCAGTTATACAGATCATCAGACCAACTGGGTTCCTGCTCGGCAGACGCCATCAGGACATACCACAAATAGCGCGTGTTGCTCCACGAACGCAAAGGCTCAGCATTGGGATCAACCGCCAGAAAATCAACCAAACCATTACCCAATTCATCGCGGACCAACAGGGGCACACCCTCGGTTTCGACCAAGACCTGCGCCGATGAGCGCGGCACGCTGCGCGTGGCGGTCATCCCTGTGTCATCTCTAAAACTGGTGTGCCGGATGTAATCCGCCAGAACCGCAACCGATTCCACTCTAACCGTCCGTTCAAGCGTAACCGGGAGCAGGTCGTCCAGCCCGGCAGTTGTGCGCTGCCATGCATCGCCGCCAGCCACGATCAAATGGCCGCCGCCCAGAACCCACTGGCGAATCGCGGCGGTTTGTTCGGCATCCAGCGCACCGGTATCCACATCATGAAACAGCATCACATCCAACCCGGCAAGTGCGTCAACCAATGGGGGAATGTCTTCGATCCGCCAGTTAACTTGATGCGCGCTGCCAGTGCCCGGTATGGCATTCGTGAGATCAACCGCGCCGAACGTGGATTCAGTGATCACGGCGATCAGAATATCCCCTTGATTCACAGATTGCATGTGATCCCGTGCATCGGCAATGATGTCACCATCCTGATCGACAATCTCGATGCGAACCTCACTCTGAAATGTCTCAAAGGAAATATACAAAAAGACCTGTTTGCGCGATCCCTGCGGTAAATCAAGCGGCATCCGGTAGACGTTCTCTTCCAGCCCACCGAGATCGCCGGTGCGCACCTGGACATACCCATTGAGATCATCACCCTGATTGCCAACCATCACGCGAACTGGGGACCAGTGACCCCACCGGTAGTACCCGGCATAACCCACGCTGGCGGACAGTGTCACATCATAGGTCGGCTGAGGGAGGGGCGCAGAAGCAGCGATCCCCGGCACAGCCAACAGTAAGATCAGAGCGAGAATGATCAGACGGCGTTTCATGAATTGTTTTGCTGGCTTCACAAGTTTCGGGGAACTCCTGCTGCATAATGCCACTATACATCTTATTCTACGTAATGAGTGGCTTTTTTTCTCAGTTAGGTTAGTTTCAGTCCGTGTTTGACGGCTCGCTAGTCGGATCATTGGGTGTGGCGCTATCATCAGATGTAGCAGTAACATCAGGCAGCACCGGATAATTGGACGTTTGCACCAATCGCGCCGGATCAAAATTGGTGCAGTTAAAATCCGCGCGCTTGACCCACCCTAAGCGGGCATTATCCAGGCTTACCGTCACTTGCATCCATTCGCCACTTGGATCGCGCGCCAATGGCGAAAAGGACAAATTACCCTCTGCCGGACTTTCAAGCGGCGGAATCACCGCTTCATACTGCTCATCTGGCCCTTTGCGCACAACGGTACTCTCGGCGCTTAACTCGCAACTCGGATACACTATCTGAATGGTCTGGGTAATGCTAGCAACGACCCCATCCTGACCTTCCGCATAGAGTGTAACCATCCATTCCGGTTGATCGCTCGTAATGACTACCGGGAACGTATATTCATCGACCAGGGGAAGCGGTGCGGGCAAAATCGGCGTGAGCACATCAGCCCGTTCCAACCAGACCTTGTAGCCATTATCGAAGGTCTGCGCCCCCTGCACTTGCCAACTGGCATACACATCCTGCTGAACGTTCCGCACCAATTCCACTCCGTCAACAGGATGCAGTTCAAATGCGATGATAGGCAAAACTTCAATCTGCGCTGCGGCGGTGGTCGTTAACTCATCGTGATAGGCGATCAGCGTCAGCGTATAACGCCCGGTTTGCTCGAACGCCATCTCATATCCGGTAACATCCGGCGCAAGGTCATAACGTTGTTCGGTATCCGTGCTGGATCGGACCAATTCCACCCGATCCACATCCACTATATCCCAGGTAGTGTTGATACTACCACCCATTGAAATAGTTGAATCAGATACCGCGAAAGTGTTAATAGTCGGCGCAACTGCCGGGGTTTCATCCTCGTCCCCCAATAACCACAACAATCCGCCGATCAC
>JAFGJA010000394.1 GCA_016929355.1 Anaerolineae bacterium
CAGGCGCATAAGGGGATTGACTGCCCATACATTGCCATGATAGCGAATCGGCGCTTGCCAATAGGTCTGGTAACGCTGCGGATCGGTTGCAAACAGGACACTCAAGCTGGCGAAATAATGTGGATGCCAGATCGTATCGGCGTCCATTGTCGTCACGACGACATGATCCAGATCGATTTGCCCCTCATCAACCAGGATACGTTTGGCCTGTTGCACCGCCCAGGCCAGATTCGCCGATTTACATTGCAGTTCATGGGGTTGATGCGCCGGGTGAATCGTGACGATCACCTGGGCAAAGGCTGGTGCGAATTCAGCGCGGAGTTGATCCGCTTTGGCGCGTGCCCCGGCTTCGACTCCTTCCATTGCCAGCACAATGGTGAGCGCAGTCTGGGCGTTTTTTTGCTGCGCTAAATGGGTTAAGGTCCGGCGCAGCACCGCGCTATTTTCTTCGTAATTCGGGATGATGACCATGTGCTGCACAGCGTCCAGGGGCAAACTATCCGCCGTCGCGCGCTGCATATATGCCATAGACCAATCCATTGCTGCCCACTGCCGGACCAGTCGTAAGCCCCACAGCGCCGCGATGCTCGCTAACACAAACCGCCCCGCGACATAACATGCCAGCAGTGCCACACTCCAGATGACCCAGAGGGGGGCGATAATAGCGCCCAAGACGGTGAGTACCATACCCAACCACGCCAAACCGCCGGGAATCATATCCAGGAAGCGGGTGCGTAATAGTTTGGGTGAACGGGTGGTGGTATAGCGCACTTTAACGGCGGACATTAACTAACCTCTAACCTTAACTCGTATGGTGAAGTCAGTAAGCATACCTGGTATTGCCTGACATGCCTATGGTGATCAGCCGACGAATCCATTACGATGAGCAATAAAAAAGCGCCATGATACCGCAGGCGCTTTCAAGCGTTATATTTTTCTGAGTTGCATTAGACTTCATTAACGGCGGCGCTGGCAAATTCTTCCAGGCTGCCATCAGCCGGGGGCAGATCAACATTCGCTTGTGTCAGGCGTTCTTTGCGCGTATTGGCGCGGCTCAACAAGCGCCGAACATCCGTGTCACCGGGCAGACACTCTTGTGCTTTCTCAAGCAATTGAATAACCCGATTTAGTTTTTGGGTGTCATCAATCCATAACCGGGCCAGAGCCAGCAGCGTTTCGCCTAACTCGTCCTGCTCGTCTAACTCCAGCGCCAGATGCAGCGCTTGTAAGTAATAGGGTACAGCCTCCTCATGGTTGCCACTGGATTCCATCAACCAGCCTAAGCGACTGAATTCCTGGTACATTCCGGCGTGATGGTCCTCGTCTTCTGCCAGTTCAAGCGCTTTGAGATAACTGTCTTTTGCCTGATTCCAGCGCATGAGATCGGTCTGGTTATCGCCAATTTCGCCATGCACGCTCCGCAGCAAATCCGTGCGGCCTAGCCGGGCAAAGATCGGCAGGGTTTGTTCCCACACATCAATTGCATCCTGCCAGCGCCCTTGATCATCGTATACGATGGCGAGTTTATCCAGTGTTAAGCCAATATTGAGCCACGCTTCCGTCGGACGAAAAGCGTTGATCGCTTCTTTATAAGCTGATTCCGCGCCGTCAAAGCGTCCCAGCGATAACTGCATATCGCCGAGGACGACGAGCAATTCGCCTTCGCGTTGGGGATTATCGGCTTCCTGAGCTAAAGCGGTTCCTTTTTCGACATATTTCAACACATCATCGTATTGATCGCTGTGCAGACTTAATTGGGCCAGCGCTTCGATAGCCGCCAATTCATCCTCGACATTACCATCAGCTTCGAAACCATCCACTGCCTGCGCATACTGTTGGATCGCGCCTTCAGTTTCGCCACTGGTGGCGATCTCCATACTGATGCGTTGGAGTTCTTCGGCGTTTTGCGGCAGTGGCACATCAAGCATAAACGCGGCTTCTGTTGCCAGGTCGGGTTCAGGTTCAAGCTCTGCTGCGGATTCGGGAGCCGCTTTAGGGGTGAAAAATACGGGAAGCGCACGCGCGGATGGGGGTTCCTCAGCCATTGGGAATTCATCTGCCGGCAATACAACCGGCTCCAGCGCCTCAGGTTCCGGTGGCTCGATGATGGCTTCGGTTGATGCGAACATGTCTACGGCTTCCTCGCTGGCGATCTCCTCCTCATCCAGAGTGTTGTCATCAACCAGTTCTTCTATAATTTCCGGTTCCGGTTCACCCAAAATGCTGGCATCCGCCAGTGCCGGGTTTTCACTCAACCGTTGCAACCATGCGTATTCCAATTGGTAGCCGCGCGCATTGACGAAACTATCTGGCGAGTCAGGCGCAAGCCATTGGATCATCCGGGCAGCAGTTTCGCTCTGGTGCTGTTGGGCGGCGAAGATACTGGCCGCGATCACATTCCGCATTTCGGCAGCTAACCGATCTGGGTGTTCGCCCATATACGATTTAATATAGGTCGCCAAACTGCTCAGGTGACGCTCTTGCATCGCCGCCAGTTGCTTTTTGCCACGTAGAAATGTCTGGGCAAAGGTGGCGACCAATTCATGCGTGAAAAAGTAAGTCTGACCGTGAATCAGGCGTTCATAGGCAAAACCGTGCTCGGCAAGCTGGCGGAATTTGCTCTCAATGACCTGGGTTGGCGCTTTGCCAACGGCGGCTAATAGCTCAACACTTGCGCCCCCGGTAAAGGCGGACCCCAGCACTAGCAGCAAACCCTGTAAATCTTTGGGCAGGATGCGATAGGCGGCCATCAACACCCCCATCACCCGGTTAGATTCACCAGGGGGCAGCTTGGGCAGTTGGGCTAAAAATGACTCGACTCCAGTGCCCCGCGCTGCGATGCCTGCTACTTCAATCGCAATCGGATAGCCGCTCAAAATATTGAGGAGTCCGGTCAAGCTGGCGGACTCAACATCGCGCCCTAACCGGGCATGATGGCGCAGCAGTTCCTCGGCGGCGGCGGGGGCAAGCGGTTCGACGGCGTGCGGTGTCCATGATCCGGCGATCAGGTGCGCATGGGTAAAGAGCAGGGGGATACCGGGCGCGCACTCACGGACAAACGCGCGGATTTCATCGGCCTCAATGTCGCCATCCAGCACGATCAGGGGGCGATTTTGTTGGAGCAACGCCTTAACAATGCTGGCCTGATGTTTCCGATCCGACGTTCCGACCAGCGAATCCGCCGCATACGCGCGGACGATGCGGGTCATCAGCGATTGGGCTGAATCGCGCATCACATCCAGCCATACCACCCCGCCGGGCAGTTCCGCATAGCCTACCGCCAGCGACGCGGCCAGGGCTGTTTTACCGATGCCTGCCGGACCATGCAGCAATACGGCAGTGCCGGCTTTGAGTGCTAAATGAATCGAATTAAGGTCGCTTTCACGCCCCGCTAATTTTTCCGGCGGTTGAATAGGTAAATGTTGGCTGCCACGAATTGGCGCTTCGTGTGACATAACTGGTTGTTGATTCATCAGTAAACCACCATATCAAATGGAAAATAGCTAATATTGTGTTAGTTGCAGTATAGCAGATGCTTTACGCAACGACTAGCGAACTGGCAAAATACGTTACAATTGCGGGTACTATTAACGATCAGCCCGGTTGGAAACCATGACCTCTCCATCTCTATTTTACCAGGGCGGTACGCTCGTGCTGAAAAATGTTGAACACGATGCGCGCCCGCCGGGGGCATTTCAATGGATCAAAGAGCGTTGGCGCTGCGAAGGGTATCATTACGCCACGCTGTTAGACTGGTGTCGTACTGAGTCCATTCGTGATACGGTCCCGCGCTGGCAGCGTTTGAATCTGATTCTGCATGATGCGCGCCAGCCACACGCCTACCAAACCGAAGCGCTCGCCGCCTGGACCGACGCCGGGCAGCGCGGCAGCATTGTTTTACCAACGGGATCGGGCAAAACGTTTGTGGCGATTCAGGCGATCCAGCAGGTACAGCGCGCAACGGTGATTGTCGCGCCGACGATTGACCTGCTGCACCAATGGTATGCGCGGTTGGTCAATGCGTTTGATATCGAGGTGGGTGTTTATTATGGCGGTGAGAAAAATATCCAGCCATTGACCGTCACCACCTATCATTCCTCTGGCGATTTGATTGCGGATCATGGCAACACCTTCAAACTGATCATTTTTGACGAGGTTCATCACCTGCCCGCGCCGAGTTGGGGCGAAACGGCCTTGATGTCACCTTCCCCGTTTCGCCTGGGCTTGACTGCGACCTATCCCGAAGAACATGAACAAACCGATGGCCGTTGGCGCGTCGATGATCTCATCGGCCCGATTGTCTATACACAGCGCATTGATGATCTGGCCGGGGCGCAATTAGCCGAATATCGCACCGAGCGGATTCGCGTGGACCTGACGCCAGATGAACGCGCGCAATATGACGCGGATTTTGCCATTTATGCGGGCTTTTTTCGGTCACGCCAGTTGCAGCGCACGCACGGCGCAGACTGGCTTATGGAATTGATGCGACTCAGCGCGTTTGATCAGGAGGCGCGCCGTGCGTTGTTGGCCCGCCAACGGATGCAGCGTTTGCTTGCCAGCGCGCAGGGTAAATTTGAGGTATTGGACGATCTGCTGCGCGAGCATTTCCACGACCAGAGTCTCATTTTTACGGAAAACAACGCCACCGCCTATGAGATTGCGCGCCGCCACCTGATTCCGGTCATTACGCATGAAACCAAAGCTGCCGAACGCAAGTACATTCTGGATGGTTTTCAGAATCGCACCTACAGCGTGATTGTTACCTCGCGCGTGTTGAATGAAGGCGTTGATGTGCCCGAAGCTAAAGTCGCTATTGTGTTAGGGGGCACAGCCAGCGCCCGCGAATATATCCAGCGTTTGGGGCGTGTGCTGCGCAAGGTCGGCAACCGGCAGGCGATTCTATACGATGTGATCGTGCGCGACACGGTGGAGGAGAGTAAAGCCCAACGCCGCCGCGCCGGTCAAAACAAAAGGAGAAACGCCTGATATGCTGACCGGTGATCTTGTTCGTCCCCGGCTGCGCAAACGCGGCACGCAGATTATAGTGCAGCATGTTCACGAGTCGGATCATTGGCTGCGCATCGCCGCCCAGATGATCGCCTTGTTTCGCGCACATGAGGGGCAACCGCAATATGCCTGGGAAGGCGCATTGGAAAATTTCGAGGGGGATAGCATTGACTATGTCGTGATACGCGGTCTGGCTAAAGTCCTGACCGACGCCGCGACGTTTGAAACCATCGAGAGTCCCGTATCGCCCGCCGCTATTCGTGAACAGGTCTTCGCGCTGGGACCAGTTTTTCCCACGATTGACCTGTTTCACCAACTGACCCGCGAGGATGTGTTCGCCCAGGTCGCGCAGGAAAACGGCCTCGATCCTGAACACGTTGCCATGCTCTTGTTCGCGGATCGCCCCGCCGAGTATGTGATGGTCGATGCCGGGCCGGACTGGTCCCCGGCGGCACTGCTGGCGCGTTATAATCTCGAATTGGCGCGCGGGGTGCTGTATTGGTCGCGCTTGATGCATATCGACATTTTTGATAACTACAAAGATTTCTGGCGCTATCTCAAACTGTTCAAACTGATGTTCTGGGCGACTGCTAAACCGGGTGGTGGCTATCACGTCGAACTTGATGGGCCGATCTCGCCGTTTGTCAAATCTACGACGCGCTACGGGCGGCAGTTTGCCGCGTTTTTGCCCGCGCTGCTGCTCTGTGATCGCTGGCAGATGCAGGCCGATGTGCGTCCACCGCAGTTTGATGCCGGGTTAATCTACCAACTGGATGATCAAACGGCGTTACGTTCACACTTCAAGCAAAGCGGCGCGTTTGACAGCCGTATGGAGGCCGATTTCGCCGCCGAATTTCACGCGAAATTTGGTGATAAACGTCAGGGTTGGGAACTCACCCGCGAGGATGAGGTGATTTTGCTGGGCGATACGGTGATGATCCCTGATTTTACGCTCACGCATCACAAAACAGGCCGTAAAGCGGTCATCGAGATCATGGGGTTCTGGCATCCTGACTATTTGCGACGCAAAGTGGCAAAAGTGAAAGCCGCCCAACAGCGCAACCTGATTTTGCTGGTCTATGAGGGCGTTAACCTGACCCCCGATCAATTGGATAATGTGCCCAGTCAGGTCTTGTATTTCAAGAATAAACCCGTTCTCAAGGAGGTGATGGCGCTGGTTGAAGCCGTTGCTGAATAATTAACCGATAAACAACATGGTTATTTTGCCTAAGTTTGGTTCGGATTTTTTTGTTATATTACCTCTGATAAGCGCTGGCAATGAGTGTTATTTTGCTAGGCATTGAAAGATGTGCTAGGATGAATCTCTATCTAGAGATATTATTTTACTGCACATTCCAGCCACGCATCGAGGGTATTGTATGCAAATAAATTTTTTGCGATCTTCTCATTTAGACCGCGTGATTGATACTCTGATGCCTGTTTTTGCGGTGATCCTGGCATTGATCATTGGCGCGGTGCTGTTGTTGTTGTTGGGCGCTAATCCTATCGAGGCGTATCGTGATGGGTTGTATGAAGGCGCATTAGGGTCTAAAAACGCAGTCTCCGACACGCTGATTAAAGCGACTCCCCTGCTCTTAGTTGGCATTGGCATCTGTATCAGCTTTCGCGGCGGTATGATCAACATCGGTGGCGAAGGCCAGATGATCGTTGGCGGATTGGCCGCGATTGCTATTGCGCTCGAATTTTCTGATAATGATCCCGTGATTATTATCCCCGCAGCGCTGCTGGCGAGTTTTCTGGCTGGCGCGATCTGGGGTGGTTTGGCGGGTGTGCTAAAAGCGTATTTCCGCGTCAACGAAATTCTCAGCACGATTATGCTCAACCAGATTGCCGGCTTGTGGATGATCTATTTGGTGAGCAACGTGTTTGTGGACCCGGAAAAGAAACAGCTTGGCGCGCCCATTCCTGAAACGCGCCGTCTCTCCCGCAGTTTTGATCTGCCGCGTATCGGTGAAAGCTTCGATAAACTCTGGCAGTGGCTTGGTCTGGCCGCGGATGGTGATGCGTTATGGAAACCCACACTGCTACATAATGGCGTGATTATCGCCGTTATTCTGGCGGTGCTGGTCTACATCCTGCTATGGCGCACAACGATTGGCTACCGGATTCGCGCTGTTGGGCAGAATCAACGCGCGTCACGCTACGCGGGCATCGAAGTCAACCGGTATATGGTGCTGTCGTTGACCTTGAGCGGCGGTTTTGCCGGTTTGGCAGGTGGTGTGCAGGTGCTAGGCGTGCATCACCGCATGAACGCCGAAGCAGGCGCTCTGGCCTTTACGGGTAACGCTGGTTTTAACGGTATTGTGGCTGCACTGTTTGGCAAACTGCATCCGCTTGGCACGATCCCGGCCTCGATTCTCTTTGGGGCGTTGTTGGTGGGCGGCAATAAATTGCAGCGCGTAGTCCAGGTTCCCTCGTCGTTTATCACGATTTTGATCGGTTTGGTGATCATTTTTGTCGTCAGCAGCGATATTTGGACGCGCCAGCGCGCGCACCGTCGTGTGTCGGTTGATGCAGCCAACAATGACACATCAGATCACGATGATCCCGGCCAGACACCCAAACAACTATCCACATCCACCCCATCTCCTCTGGAGGAATCCGCATGATCGAAGACCTGATCACGGCTGGTGTGATCGCCTCAGCGATTCGGTTGGCAACCCCGTATTTGTATGCTGCTTTGGGCGAAACCTTCGGGCAGCGCAGTGGGGTGTTGAATTTAGGGGTGGAAGGCGTGATGCTGCTGGGCGCATTTATGTCATTTTGGGCCGTTTATGAAACCACGCCCGATGGTGCTACCACCTTCAACGTCGGCGCACTGATGATCGGCCTGCTGGTGGCGATCCTGCTCGGCGCGCTTATGGGATTAGCCACCGCGTTTATCAATGTCACGCTGCAAGCCGAGCAGGGCATTAGCGGGATCGGCATTTACCTGTTTGGATTGGGTATGAGTGCGTTGCTTTACGACAAAAACTTCACCGGGACCGAATCGGTACGCGGTTTTCCCAAAGTTGATTTGCCGGTTTTGAGCGACATCCCGTTTTTTGGTAGAGTACTCTTTCAGCAAAACATGCTGGTCTATGCCGCGTTTGCATTGGTTCCAATCACCTGGTACATCATCAATAAAACAACCTTTGGTTTGCAAATCCGCGCCGTTGGACAGAATCCCGCCGCCGCCGATACAGTGGGCATCAG